>NZ_JAYESN010000077.1:0-20801 GCF_034860625.1 Lamprobacter sp. | reverse complement strand
TCCAACAGATGGGTTGCAAAGGAACGGCGCAAGCCGTGGCAGTTGACCTTCTTGTTGATCCCCGCGCGCTGGGCTGCCGCCTTGATCGCCTTCTGCAAGCCATTCTCATGAACATGATGCCGTCGCGTCTTGCCGCTACGTGGATCGACTGACAGCCGGCCACTGGGGAACAGATACTGCCAGATCCACTCTTTGGGCGCATTGGGCCACTTGCGTGCCAAGGCATCGGGCAGGAAGACCTCACCAAAGCCTTGGCTGAGATCCTGTTGTTAGGCGGAAAGAGATTTTGCGCTAGCAGAAAAAACCATTATCCGTTTATGCACTACTTCAATGGCGGTTTTCTTAGCGTCATCTAGTGATAGGCACCCATCGAGTGGCAAAGTGTCTATGCCGACCGCATAACAGTGCATGACCCACCCCGGAGCATAATCTCGATGGCCGCACGTCACTATTAATTTCAAAGGCGGTGAAGACGCGCACCATGTTGTAGGAGTGCGGTCTTCATCGGATTGTGAATATGAAGTAATGTCTTTCCACATATTTCGCTCCAGAAATTAGCCTAACAAGCTGCTTCAGCCGACCCCGCGCGTCGGCCTTGGTTGGTTTCCTTCAGCTCCGTGCCAGCGCGGGGCGGCTGAGCTTGGTCGTTAGGCAAGAATGCAGTACTCAAGTAATCGCGGTGCTCGCCGTCGGTTGGGCGTCAAGCCGTAGTAAAAACACAAAATACGGGGAAGAAAATACTATGTCGGTATCGTGGCAAACTGCAAAGAAAGGCATATCAGGTTTATGGTTTAAATTTGGTGTAGATAACCAAGGTCGTAAACATTTGCTAGTAAGCGAAAGCAAATCTGGAGTTGATAGCGGAAGTCATGATCATTATTGGGATAACGGTAACGGTACATACGGAGTTCAATTAAGAGATAAAAGCGGCACCGCTATCATAAATGATAAGAAAGGGCACATTTATCAAAAAAATACAACATTTTCAGTGTTGGCAAACGAGCATTTAGAGAAGTTATTTTCTCATTTTTAAACGAAAAATAATTGAGGTCAACATGTTTATAGACAGTTTAATGAAAAATTTATTGGCAGTAATTTTGTTATCTGTAATCAGCAACCCATCTTTTCCAAGAGATATATCTCATGAAACAAATGCGTTTGAATTGATATGCAGGGGCGGAATGATCGAAAGAAACCAAGATGAAATTTATTTGCTTCTCAAGAAAATACCAAATCTTAATAAACCATGTCAAAAATCTGATTTTCATTACAATGATGGAAAAACAATTTTAAATTTGGCAATTGACAAGCTTCAGCCAGATGTTGTTTTTTTGCTTTTAAAGAATGGCGCTAACCCAAAAACGAAAAATAAAAAAGACGGATTAGATGCAGAGGAAACTCTTTTAAAAAGAAAAAAGCATATTGAAAATTCTTATACTTCAATTGGAGTCGAAACTCTTAGAAGTGATTATATTGACAGGATAAAAAAAATAGAAAAGTTACTTAAAAGTTTTTAAGCGATTTATTGTCAAAAATTTATGTGAGAACTCGAGATGCAACTGAAGAAAGGACAACGGGTAGCACTTCCGGAATTAGTGTCATCGATGAAATTTGAAGTTGGCATTGATCTTCAAGGAATCGTTATCGATGTCTCATGCTTCGGTGTCGATGCTAGCGTTCGACTTTCTGATGAACGCTACATGACCTTCTTTAATCAACCACGAACACCTTGCGGTGGCGTGCAGCTTACAAGTCCAGCGAGCTTTGGGACAGGTTTCAAACTTGCGTTGGATCAGCTACCTCTAGCTATTGATCGATTGATCTTCGTAGCAGCTGTTGACGGAGCTGGAACCATGCGCCAACTAACCTCTGGGCGTCTATGTCTGATCGAACAAGGTCAGATCAAAGCCACCATCGCGCTACATAGCAGCGATTTTGCCGACGAGCGCGCACTGATGCTCGCTGAGGTCTACCGCAAGAGCGGAATTTGGCGACTGAGTGCAACGGGACAGGGGTTTAACGGGGGTTTAGACGCTTTAGTGCGTCACTTCGGCGGCGAGATTGCTGAAGATGAATGTTCTCAGCCACCGGTGATGCCTCCACCGAAACAAGAATCTGCGCATCTGTCTTTGGAGAAGCGGGTCGAAAAACAAGCACCACAACTGGTTAACTTGGTTAAAACAGCACGGCTGAGTTTGGAAAAGCAGGGTTTGCAGGGACTATGTGCGCGAGTTGGCCTGGTTTTGGATGTTAGCGGCTCGATGTACCATCAATATGATAACGGGCGCGTTCAAGAACTCCTTGATCGTGTGTTACCCCTAGCTCTGCATTTTGATGACGACGGCAGTCTCGATGTCTGGGCTTTTGCTGACAGATCACGGCGGCTCGATTGCGCGGTTCTTGGTAATATCCGCGCTTATATAAATACTATTCATGGTGGTTGGAGACAGTGGAATGTTGGCGGCGGGAACAACGAACCTTGTGTGATACAGGAAGTTATTAATGAGTACCGCCGTGATCCCCAAGCACCTCCTGCTTATGTGCTTTTCGTCAGTGATGGGGGCATCTATCAAAACCAAGAGATTACCCGCCTCATGCGTGAAGGTGCGCGATATCCGATTTTCTGGCAGTTCATGGGAATTGGAGGCCGAAATTACGGTGTTTTGGAGCAGCTTGATACCATGACTGGTCGAATTGTAGATAATTGCGGGTTTTTCGCTATCGACGACCTGCGCAATCTAACCGAAAGTCAACTTTATGATCGGTTGCTTCAAGAGTTTCCTGATTGGCTGCGTGCAGCGCAAAGCAAGGGGGTTATTCACCAATAAATAGTTCATAGCGAACCCAGTCGACACAGTAAATTTTTTTCGTATCAGCATTGAGTACTACTTGTAATCAGAGAAGAGAATTTAAATGAAAATACTAAAAATAGTTGTTATTAGTTTATTTTGCTTGCCAGCTCCCGCTGCAATTTCTTCTGAAGAAAATAATAATCTTAGAATTACGACAAATGAATACAGAGTTACAATAACTAATAAATATAGTGATGGAACTAGTGAAGCTATTGAAAAAACAAAGAAAGTTGGAAGAACAAACGCATTTTACATAAAAATTGGATCAGATAATTATAAAAAATTAGAAAGCTATACTTTAAATATAATTCAAAAAACACAATATGACAATTTAAAATGTATTATTTATCATTCGGAGTTTAAAAAACTTTTTATAAGGCTATCTGAAAAAGATGATTGTTCTCCCACTATGAATATAACACAGGAAAGAAAAGACAGTGACTTAATAAACAAGCATCTGCTTTCTTGGGCGAAAAATTCATTAATTGACGCACTGGACTTTTATCAAAAAAACTAGAAAGATTATAGCAAAATGACAACATGGTAAGCGTGATAACCTTTTTGATTTCTTTAGCTTCATCTGGGCTTCTGTTTAGAAGACAGTACCGATTAATTATTAGAAGACATAGAGTAAAAATAGGTGTTACTTTAGTTTTAATTTGGGCTTTAAGTCTTGTTTCTGATAAATTTTTTCTTTATAAAGACTTTGAAGATCTTTTTCAGATAAAAAACAGTACGGTTGAAGGTTTACATCCAAATATACAACAAACGGTAAAGCAAAATTTAGGATTTGACTCCGAGAGACTTGTAATTGCTGAAATAGAAAGAGCAGTTAATAGATCTTATAGTAATGGAACTAATAAAAATATTGAATTTTACGCAAAAAACATCGGAAGAACAGATTCTTTTTATAAAGAGATTGGCAGCGAAAATTACAAAAAATTAGAGGACTATGTCTTAGAGCAGACCAAAAACCATAATGCAATAAATTGCATATTATTTCATTTTGATTCTAATGCTCAGAAATTGTCTATACAATTATCTGAAAAAAACGACTGCTCTTCTGTGCGTGAATATGAATTTTTACTAAAAAATAGTGATTTAAAAAGCAACGAGCTGCTTTCTTGGTCAAAAGACTTGTTGCTTCATGTTTTAACTTTATCAAATCTATCAGATGAAAGTATAAACGTAAACTGGGATCACATTAGCAAACAAGCAAAAGAACTTCAAAAAATTCTTGAACGTTTTTATCTTGAATTGAATGCTTTATATAATGATAAAAAAGAAGCAATTAAAATTGAGGCAACTGGCTCAATAATCTTTATTCAAAATAAAGAAGAAAGTTTTGTTTACAGGAATTAAAGGGGCCAGGGAATTAAAGGGGCCAGGGTCGATTTAATTCTCAGGAATTGAATCAAACCCACGAAAGTGTCTAACGAGTTGCTCCAGCCGAAGCCGGTTTCGCTCTCGCTCAACCGGCTCGGCTGAGCTTGGCGTTAGAGTACGAGAGGAGTACACATGATTAACTCAAAAAACTATGTTGCCAATTGTGCAACAGGCACTGTTATTGATGTTAGGGGGTTCACCAGAACAAAAGTTACAACAACGTCTACCGGTGGAGGGCGCTATGACTATAGCGGGCCAAGAGTATCTACTAGCGTGGAACACACTGATTATGTGCGTTTTGTTTTGCGGCACGAAAAATCAGACGGCACTAACTATGACGAAACCTTTGTATTAGAAGATGGGGATTTAAACTTTGCCATGGGTGATGTTATTTCTCATGTAGATATTTCGCGGCCAAATGGCAAGAAACGATGGACTGTATTTTTCAAAAACAAAACTAATGGCTCATGGGTACGCATGACGGGAAGGATTAGCGCGATTGCAGGAAGCTATTACTTCTGGTGGATATTAGCATTTATATATTTGATAGGTTTTGTATTTGTAGAATTTGATTTAGATAACTTTTCCTCTAGTTTTTTATGGCCGTTGTTTGAAGCAGTTGTTTTGATATCTCCTCTACCTCACGATGAAGGATTGGGGTCGATTTTAAATCTGTTCGTTGTCATGCCTTTGGTCTGTATTTTACCATGGATTTTCTTTAGGTTTGTTCAAAGAAAGGGGAGAAAAAAGGAAATTAGATGGCTAATTACTGAAGCAGAATCTTTATGTAGCGAAGAATGTGACAACGAAGATTATAAAGAATCAATTGAAATAGAAGGCAATAGTGTTATTTTTGGTTATAAATCGGATGAGTAGATTAAACTTATGGGTTTGGGTGAGTTTAATTAGCAAGCTGCATCTAACTCTGAATCAATCGCCTAACGATCGCATACAGCGGAGCCAAATAGCGCCGCCTAGCTCGGGGGTTTGCTGGAAGTTCAGCCGGGCGCTTTTTTTTTGGCCGGCTGATGCTTTTTCGTTAGCTCACATATGGACTCGGAGACAAGAAATGAACGATGATGAAATTGCGGAATTGGAGCGCGTTGTCGCTTCGCAAGTTATGGAAGCAGCCCTTTTAAGGTGACGAAATTCACCTGACTGCAAGCCCCTGATTCTTCGTCAAGGTGCTTGCGACGGATCGCGTGGTTCGGTGACCGGCAGATTCACATGGAATCGTAAGTCGCTGATTTTAAATGTTGCTTTTATGCACCTTAAAAGGGCTGGTTATGGAAGTATTGGATAAGCGAATTGCGTAACGAGAGTAAGCGATTTAGAAATCTTTATATACTAATTGGCCTTGTGTCCTTTCTTGGGGATAGGCGTCATCACAATTAGTAGATTTTTACGCAACGAAGGCTATCGAGTCAAAGTTAAGTGGAGTTAGGCAAGGAATTAAAGGAACCTTGATGAATTTGATGCCAGGTTGTATGCCAACTCCTTATTGATCGTCGGACACGGTGTTTCAGTCGAAGCCGGTGTTACTTCCGGTCAAACGGTTGAGGTGATCATCGCGTTAGGTGATTTGTCCTGCCTTGGCGGATGCAGCAATCAGTTTTCAACTGGACGGCTGATCGAGCGAATGGCCACAAAGGGATGTGCTTCAGCTGCTCATCGTTGGGTATTCTGCGCTATTTGCGCCTCGCAAAATCCGTTAAAAAACTACGAAGAGGATTAAAAGTGAAAAAGCACAATCTTTGCCTGATTTTTTTGTTCGAAATTTTGGCGGCAGTACAGTTTTTGCCCCTTACAGCATTTGGTCATGAGACGCGTTCATTAACGCCAAGTGAACTGAAAGAGATTTATTCGGCAGCAGGGTTAACCGAGCGCAACGGGAAAATATTTGATGCATGTGATCGACCTACAAAACCGGAAATAGAGGTTAAGGATTTAAACACTGATGGAACGCCTGAGGTTTTCGTGCATGTACCTAGTCTTTGCTATGGACACTCCGGCAATCTTTCTCTGCTCATAAAGGATAAAAAAGGAAATTGGAAAGACAATTTTGGTTTTACCGGAGTCTACAGAATTTTAGATACTAAAAGCATGGGTTATCCCGATATCGAAATAGGTGGACCCGGTACTTGTTTTCCCGTTTGGCGCTGGAACGGCAAAGCTTATGCAATCCACAAACGTTGTGATCGTCGCTAATCCTCTCAAATTAAATATGACGGATGAAGTTAAATCCCTGAGCACATATGAAAGCAGGCATTGATCATCGCCTGGTCCAATACCTAGCCTAGCAGTCAACAATGGCCTCTTTAAGTCAGTAAAATCAGACTCTTGATCTGCTGCTCTTGGGCTAGCCGCAGCAGGTGGACCAAGGGATGATCAAGGCCTGAAAGCACACCAACATGAATTGTAGCGGAAAACTTTCGTGCATTTGAAATGTCAGGGTTTCAACTCACATAAACATTCGCGTCTCTATAAATATATATTAGGCGAGAAGATGAAAAACCTAAAGAGAAATCTAGGCAATGGGTATTTATTAAGTTCGTTATTTGTATTTGTATCGCTTGCGCATTCTGAAACGCTTGTGTTGTTGAATCCTAACTGGCAGCAAGTGCCCGGAACTGAATCGAATAACGATCAATATAACGCTGTTTATATTGATATGAATTCATTTCGCGTAACGAAAAAAAAGCGTGTATTTGACATGATAGATCCGAATACGTCTTATGCTAGAGTAGAAGTTGACTGCAATGCATCCCAGTATCGATTGCTGCGCGAGGGTTCCTTCGAGTCACAGACAGAGGTACGATACACAACTGTGGACGGAAGATGGCAAGACTACTCGAGCAACGTAATGCGATCCGTCTCTAATTTTATATGCCAACGATGAAATCTAAACGGGCGTGGTTAAATCTAATCTTTAAATTAAAGGGTAATCAAAGGAGCCAGGGTCGATTTAATTCTGAGGAATCGAATTGAACCAACGAAATCGCCTAACACGGTGCTCCAGCCGAAGCCGGTTTCGCTCTCGCTCAACCGGCTCGGCTGAGCATGGCGTTAGGCTGACAAAGATCGATAAGAAGTTTTATATGGCTCGAGAATACGGCGCCATTCATAGAGACCCCAGTACTGGTCGTCGAATGAGGTACTATCGAGATGGTAAGCACTCTCCTTGGAAATCTGAAGAAATAGAAGAGCCAGATGTACCTCTTCCTATTTCACTTTCTTTGATAATTTTTTGTGTTTCTTTTCTGGTAAATATGGATATTTTGGGTAGCTGGCTTGACTTAATGGTTCCGCGACTTAAAGTATATTATGAGCATTTAAATCATTTTACAGAATTAATACTTTACCCTGCGACGAGTTTGTATTGTTTTTTAAATATAAGTTTTGCAGCTATTTACTTTGCAGCAATATTGCTTATAGGATGTAGTTTTGCTATTAGCATGATATTACCATCTCGCATTAGAGAGTGGTTCGCTAACATCATTGTTTATTCTGCCGCTATCTGTTTTTATTATTTTATAATACTTTATTTATCTCCCCCTTTTTTATACATTGGTGCAGGTGTGTTTGTTGCAGCATTAGATCCTTTATTCTCTGTTTTTTGATAGCAGCGTAGGTTGGAATTATACTTCGTATAGCCACTTTTTGAGTTTTTTCTTCATATCAAGTCTTAGGGGTAGCGTCTAAGCTACCAGAATCGTTATAATGCTAGCACATTCCAGCATTTAATTCTGAGGTAGTCGAATGATTCACGTTCAAGTGTCCGCTGAAGATCGAGAAACAATAAAGGTTTTACGCCGAGAACACCCTAACCCTAGAGTCCGCAAACGCCTAGATGTTCTGTGGTTCAAATGCCAGAATCATCCACATTGGGAAATTTGCGAAACGGTAGGCATTTCGCAAGGGACCATGCGCAATTATTTTCGACTGTATCAGACCGGTGGATTAGAGAAGCTCCTAGAATTCAACTTCCACACTCCTGTCAGCGATTTAGAGCAGCATCGGGGGCTACTTGCAGCATATTTTCGTGAGCAGCCGCCAAGAACAATCAACGAGGCCATCTTCAAGATCGAGGAACTCACCGGACTGAAGCGCAGCCACGGTGTTGTGGGACCGTTCTTGCACTCACTGGGAATGGCCCCCCGTAAAGTTGGATCGATCCCATCAAAAGCCGATCCAGTAGAACAAGAAGAATTTAGAATCAACAAGTTAGAGCCACGTCTAGACGAGGCAAAACGGGGTGAGCGCGCTGTCTTTTTTGTAGATGCTGCTCATTTTGTTTTCGGCCCTTTTCTTGGTTTTCTTTGGTCATTCGAGCGATTATTCGTAAGAAAAACAGGGACGTACCACATTAATCGCCTAACCTTGTGCTCCAGCCGAAGCCGGTTTCGCTCTCGCTCAACCGGCCCGGCTGAGCATGGCGTTAGGCCGTGAGGCCTTGTAGCTCTCCGGAGGCATCTGATGCTAATGCTACGGAAAGACCAGCTGGCGGCTATGGAGCAGGGCATGCTCGAACGCTATGAGCACCGCCTGCTTACGCACGTTCGAGAGTTCTTTCCAAAGAACGTCGCCATGCTCGGTGATGACGGGGCACAAGCGGCAGTTCGGTACGCCATTGGGCGCGCACAGGCGTATGGCCTTGCCGCTGAGCAGGACATCGCCATATATGTTGACTTAGTGTTTGCTTTCGGGCGCGACTTCGACGGCCATTGTCCATGGGCGAGAGACATCCTCAATAGTCCGAGAATCCCAAACCCTCGGGCCAGAGCAGATGTCTTGTTTCATACGGCCATTCAACAGCCAGAGGAATCGGCGACGGGCATAGCCTGTCCCGAAAGCAGCTAGAGGCGCAAGCATGAGTTGGCTTGGCGATCTCCTTTCAAGGGACAAGAAGGCCATCGAATCGCGTTTCGGCACTTCGCCACCGAACTGCCAAGTCCAAGCATGTGCACCCTCGCATCCGCCACCCCGCAGGGGGCTGCGCGCCTTTAAGCTCGACCCCAACGGCGATCCCCTGGCGAGGAAGACGGCTGGACCTTTTGGCGTCCAACACGCTGGGGCGCCGGGTGATGTGTTTGTCGTGGACAAGTATGAACTTGAACTTCAAAATGGTTCGACCATCACAGCCTACAAGTCACATGGGCTCCGGGATCCGTCAACCGGCAGCATCGTTCCGGATAAGAGAATGGACACGGACTGTCACGGAGTAACGTTCACCGATGGGCAATACTGGATTGACAACGATCAAGTAGATCCGCTCCTCGCGGGGGGCGGATTCACGAAAACAAGTGCCCCACAGCCGGGCGACGTTCTTGTCTACCGTGACCAAAATGGCGAGGTCGTGCACAGTGTGACGGTATCTAAGGTGGATTCGACGGGTAAGGTAACTGAGGTAACCGGGCTGGGCGGACTCGAGACAAGCGAGCACTCAGACCCACCAAATCGAGCTTGGCATGATCCAAATGCAAGTCAAGAAGTCTGGACGAAGTAGGGGACTCTTGTCCGCCTGCGCTGTATCGCTGTTGGCGACAGCATGTGTTGGAGGCAATTCGATGAGTAACCTGACGGATGAAGAGGTGGTCCACCGACTCGGGAGTACCAGCCCAGAGACGGCAGATGCGGCGGCTAAGGAAGTTCTGAACCGAGGTGAGCGGCTCTTCGAGTTGCTCCTAAGACTGCGCGATAATCGTCGGCCTTTTGCCGGCAGAGCGCTTCTAAACCCTGACGCATCGATCCTAATGCCAACCCCGATAGAGGGTTTTCCGTTGCCGGATTCGGAGCAGGAGCGCCTAGTCACCGTGGAGGTCGCTGCTTTGTATCTGATCTCTGCGGCATTCTACCGCGACATCCACTTTGCACAGGCTCCCCTGCTGGTCGACTTGGAGGAACCCAGGGAGAAGCGTAGGGCGGCCAACACGGCTGAGAGGCTGGATCGCGCCCTTCGGACGACCGAGTTCTGGGTCACAGAATGCAGGCAGGTAGGAATCGATACCCTCCGATCAAAAGGGCGAGCGCCGCTCGATGACGGACATTTGAAGTGGTTCTGAGAGTAGGTTGCGTAACGACGCAAGCGTGTTTTGTCCGTTAGCTCAAGGCCCGAGCGACATTGCAACTGAGTAGCCGGCCTAACGAATAAGGTTAGATCGTCCGAGCGAAGCGAGCGACGATCTGAACCGTTTGTTGGACGAGCCCGGAATCGTGGAGGTGTGGAGGTGTGGAGGGGCCTAGAAAATAGCTTTTCGAGGCCGAGGGGCCGGGGAGCCCCGGAGGTCGACGTGGCAATGGCGTGCGGTGGCTGTCAAGCCGCCATGGCCGTCAAGCGGGTGCCCAACGGTGGCCAGAGAGGGCATTGTGCCTGAATGTCAGGCGAGCGCCACCCTCGACCGTTGGAAGCCGTAGCTCGGAAGTTGGTCTTTCGGGCGCGGTTACATGGCCACGGTCTCCGCCGTCTCGAGGGTTAGAGCCAGGGGAGGTTGGAGTGAGCGCGGTGGCAAGCCTGTTTGCACGACGAGCATGTCAGCCTCACAGCAGGGACACTTCAGCCGTGGCCGGGGTTTGAGCTGAGCGATGAAGCGCTTCGGATCGAGCCCGAAAAGCCACTGCAGCACCGCGATGAGGCGTTTGCTGTTGGGGTGGAGAAAGCCATCGTTGCGAGTGCGCCGGAAGCCCTTGGGCAGGACATGCTGGAGCACCAGAGCGAGGAAGCGCGCCCCCGGTAGGGTGCGGTACTGCAGACGCTCGCTCTTGGCATCGCGGTAGCGGAAGGTGACCTGGCCGTTCTCGCAGGCGACGATGTCTTTCTCCTGAATGACACCCCGATAGAGGTAACGCCCGAGATAGACCAGCGCCTTCTCGCCGCGACCGACGTTCTTGCAGTCGACAACCCAGGTACCCGGCAGGCCGCTCGGGAGGGTCAATCCCTCGGCGCTGATCGCCGCGAGCAGCTTGGCGCGGAAGACCTTCGCGAGCGCCTTATGATTGAACAGATAGCCGCGCTTGCCACGTTTGGTGCGCCACCGCTTTTTGTCCGGATCGATCGCCGCGGCCGGCATCACCAGATGGACATGGGGATGGAAGTCGAGGCGGCGCGAATGCGTATGGAGCACCGCAATCGCCCCGGCCTCGCCCTGGAGCTGTGAATCGTTGCGCGTGAAGGTGCGCACCGTCTCCCAGCTCGCACGGATGAGCTGATCATAGAGCGCCTTTTGGTTGGACCACACCAACGGGCGCAGCGCCTCGGGCACGGTGAAGGTCACGAGGAAATAGCTCCCCGGCACCTGCTTGGCGAGCTGACGCTCGATCCATTGCTGACTCTCATGGTGCTGACAGTGCGGACAGGCGCGATGGCCACAGGAATGCGGGATGAACTCGGTATGGCCGCAGTCCTCGCACTGCACGCGCATCCGGGGGCTGGCCGAGGTACGGCAGCACTTCATGGCCTCCAAGGCCCTGAGCTGGCTGGGTAGGCTCGTCGCGCCATACTGGGCGAGGTAGTCGGCCTCGAAGGTCGCGATGAGGGAGGAGAGCAGGATCATTTCACGCCCCTCCAGTCGATGGAGAAGCCGCCCATCAAGGCATTGATCGCCTGCTCGGCGTTGCCGTTGGCCTGTTCGGTGAGGTGGGTGTAGCGGGCGGTGGTGAGGATGGAGTGATGACCGAGGATCTTCTGGACCTCCAGTAGATCGACACCGGCCTCGATCAGGTGTGTGGCATAGCCTCAAGCGCCCCGAGATCAGCTACCCGCTCAAGCTCTTCGTCTGCGACCACTGCTGGCTGGTGCAAACCCAAGACTTCGTCGCCGCTGCCGCTGCCGCTGCCGCTGCCGCTGCCGCTGCCGCTGAAGCCCAAGGCATCCCGGTGCGACGCGAGTTCTTCGGCAGCGCCCTCGGCCAAGAACTCTCCGCACAAGGCCAGCAAGCCGACCTCATCATCGGCAACAACGTCTACGCCCATGTGCCCGACATCAACGACTTCACCGCCGGCCTCAAGGCGGCGCTCAAGCCTGGCGGTACCCTCACCCTTGAATTCCCGCACCTGCTGCAGCTGATCGCGTACAACCAGTTCGGCACCGTCTACCACGAGCACTTCTCCTACCTCTCGCTGCACGCCGTCCAGCGCATCCTGCAAGCCCAGGACCTGCGCCTCTGGGATGTCGAGCAACTGTCCACCCACGGCGGCAGCCTGCGCGTCTACGGCATCCACGCCGACGACCCGCGCCAGACCACCCCGGCAGTCGCCGACCTGCTCGCCACCGAACAGACCCAAGGCCTGCTGGACCTGGCCAGCTACCGGGCCTTCCAACCACGCGCCAACCGCGTCAAGAACGACCTGCTACCCTACGTCTGCGACGCCGCCCCGGTCAAACAGGGCAAGTACCTTGCCCGGCAGCCACATCCCCATCCGCCCGCCCACCGCCCTGCGCGATGACCCGCCGGATGAGGTGTTGATCCTGCCCTGGAATATCGCCGACGAGGTCAAGGCGCAACTTGCCGACCTCGCCGAGCGCGGTACATGCTTCGTCACGGCTGTCCCGAAATTGCAGCTTGCGTGACCATGACCGGAGCGGAATTCTTGAAACGCGTGCGCAAACTCGCCAAAGAACGCGATTTGAGCTACTCCTGGCATCCTGAGATGGGCAAAGGCTCCCACGGCGTCCTAAAATTGGCCGATCGGCGCACCGTTGTGCGCAATCTGAAAGATGAGCTTAAAACCGGCACGCTGCACGCGATGCTGAAACAGCTTGATCTCACCACCGCTGATCTCTCATAGCACGATGGACATCTTTTCTTACGCTGTTCAATTCACCGCCGATCCGGACGGTGGATTCGTCGTTACCAGTCGTGACCTGCCCGAGGTCGTGACGCAGGGCGATACACGAGCGCACGCCATTGCCGAAGCCGAGGGCGCACTCCAGGCCGCGATCGAGATGCGCATCCAGGATGGTCTGCCGATCCCGCCAGCGAGTGACCCAGAAGCCGGAGAAGCGTGGGTTGCCGTCCCGATTGCCACCGCGATGAAAGCCGCGCTCTATCTCACCATGCGCGAGCAGGGCATCAGCCGCACGGACCTCGCGCTGCGGCTGGGTGTGAATGACAACGAGGCTCAACGCATCCTGAGCGCCGCCGATCAAGGCCAAATCCCGGCCTTGGAAACCGTACTTCACAGCCTTGGCAAGCGCCCAGAACTGCGGGTCGCTTGAGCTTGGGAAAGGCCGCCATCGTGATGAACTCTCGCATTCTCTGCACGCCGAGCCCGGTCAATACCTGACCTCCGAACGCAATCTCGACTGCCTGAACGGCACGCTGCGCCTTGCGCAAGCCTTCCAATGCAACGGCGGACGGCGCTTTATCGGCATCGGCACCTGCTTTGAATATGATGTTCAAGCGCGCGTCCTCAGCACGGGGACGTCCTTGCGGCCTGGCACCCTCTATGCCGCCGCCAAGGCCTCGACCTTCCAGTTGCTGAGCCAACTGCTGCCAGCGGCGGGCATCGGGTTCGCCTGGTGCCGCTTGTTCTACCTCTACGGCGAAGGCGAGGACCCGCGCCGGCTGGTGCCTCATCTGCACGCGCGCCTGTCCGCTGGCGAGCCGGCCGAACTCACCAGCGGCCGGCAGATTCGTGACTTTCTTGATGTGCGCGAGGCGGGCGAGCGTATCGCCGCCGTCGCCCTCGGTGAGCGCCAAGGCGCCATCAACATCTGCTCCGGGGTGCCGATCACTGTTCGCCAACTGGCCGAGCAGATTGCCGATGAATACGGTCGCCGAGACCTCCTGCACTTTGGTGCGCGGCTGGACAACCGCTTCGATCCGCCCTGTGTGCTGGGCATCCCCGACCGAGACTTTCAACATGGCAGTGCCTGAAACCCTGCTCTATGAACAGCGCGACTTTCCGATCTTCCAAAACCGCAAGTCGATCATAAACTCCATCGACGCTGACGACAGTAAAGCGATGTCGGGTGGACACGATGACCCCATGGGAATCGAACATGACGGAATTTGAACAAGAAGTCCAAGAAAGACTACAGGCCGCTGAATACAATCAGAGCCTGATCGCCGCTGGCCAAGCCTTCATGCAGGTATCCACCTTGCCGAAGTATTCCTACAACTTCTTCTGGCAAGGCCGCCCGATCATCCAATACCCGCAAGACATCTTCGCGATGCAGGAACTGATCTGGCAGGCCAAGCCTGATCTGATCATCGAGTCCGGCATCGCCCACGGCGGCTCGCTGATCTTCAGCGCCTCCATGCTCGCGCTGCTGGACTACTGCGAAGCCGCGGAGCAGGGCGAAACGCTCGACCCAGCGCACCCCAAGCGCCAGGTCATCGGCATCGACATCCGCGCCCACAACCGCGAAGCCATCGAAGCCCACCCGATGGCCAACCGCATCCAAATGATCCAAGGCTCCTCCATCGCTCCCGAGATCATCGAGCAGGTGCAGACGGCGGCTCTGGGCTATGAGCGCATCCTGGTCTGCCTCGACTCCAACCACCAGCCCACGTCCTCGCCGAGCTTGAGGCCTACGCGCCGCTGGTCACCCCCGGCAGCTACTGCGTCGTCTTTGATACCATCATCGAAGACCTGCCCGAGGACCTGTTCCCCGACCGCCCCTGGGGTCCGGGGGACAACCCCAAGACCGCCGTCCATGCGTACCTCAAGACCCACCCGGAGTTCGAGATCGACAAGCAGATTGATCACAAGCTGCTGATCAGCGTGGCGCCGGATGGCTACCTGCGGCGAGGTCAGTTATGAAGCGGGACAAGCGCATTGCTGCGTTACGGGCCAACCCAAAGGCAGTCCGATTCGAGGATGCTTGCCGCATTGCCGAGGCGTTGGGATTTGAATGCCAGGGCGGGCAAGGCTCACATCAAACCTATGGCCGTGTTGGCGAGCCGGTCCTGCTGAATTTTCAGAACCGGGCGGGTTACATCAAGCCCTATCAAGCCAGGCAATTGATCGAAATGGTGGAAAAGTATGAATCCGGCCAATAGATACCTCGTGGAGATTTTCTGGAGCGATGAAGACGAGGGTTTCATTGCCATCGCCCCGGATTTGCCAGGCTGTTCCGCATTTGGCGACACCCAGCAAGAAGCCTTGCACGAAATGAACGCGGCCATGGCTTCTTGGCTAGAAGCTTGTGCAACGATGAATCGTCCCTATCCAGAACCCAAAGCTCAACCCCAGCGAATCGCTGCGTGATTTGAGTGTCAACCACACCGCTCTGTGCAAAGGTCGACATCGGCTTTCACGCCCTGGTCCGATCACTCCTAGCGACGCTGCAACCCGATGTGCCCGTGCGCAATTGTCCTGTCGCGGAAGCCTATTATGAGCGCGCCATCCGTCTGCCGCTGTTCCCAACCCTCAGCGAGTCGGAGCAAAATCAGGTTGTCGCCGTGCTCCACCAGCAACCGCCACGACGAGTCCCTGATCTGAGAGGCTGACTTCAAGCCCGATGGCTGATCCCTGATCCCGCAAACAGCGCCCTTCACCGACAACAGCAGAGCCGAACATGCCAGTCCACCACTCCCTGCACGCCCCCGCACCGCCGCGCTCGCAACGGTCACCGCCACCAGCGCTGGACGGGTTCACGCCAATGCCTGCCCGACTCGATCTGCGGCTACCGTCGGAGTCTCCGCGCGATGACGACTGGCTGTTTGCGCTCTGTCAGGCCAACCGTACGCTCCGCATTGAACGCTCGTCACAGGGAGACCTCGTCATCATGCCACCGACCGGCGCCGAGACGGGCGCGAGAAATGCGGAGCTGAACCGCCACTTCGGCAACTGGGCCGCCACCGACGGGCGCGGTCGCGTCTTCGACTCCTCCACCGGCTTTCTGCTGCCCAACGGCGCCATGCGCTCGCCGGATCTGGCCTGGGTGCTGCGCTCGCGACTCGCCGAGCTGAGCGCGCAGCAAAAGCGCCAGTTCCTGCCCCTGGCCCCGGATGTGATCATCGAACTGGCCTCACCCAGCGATACCGCCGACGCATTGCATGCCAAGCTGGGGGAATGGTGCGACAACGGGGTCCGGCTCGGCTGGCTGATCCTGCCCGAGGAGCGGCAGGTCTGGCGCTACGCGCCGCAGGCCGAGCCGATCTGCCTGCAAGCGCCATCAGAACTGCGCGATGCCGAGTTGTTACCGGGATTGGCGTTGCCGCTGGGCTCCATTTGGGAATCCTTATAGTGGAACCTTTCCCGATCCGCCAACGCGAACAACCACGAACCTCTGCATCATCCCCGCCCGCGGCGGCAGCAAACGCATCCCGCGCAAGAACATCCGCGACTTCTGCGGCAAGCCGATGATGGCTTGGTCGATTGCCGCGGCTCAAGCATCAGCGCTGTTCGAGCACATCATCGTCTCCACCGATGATGACGAGATCGCCGCCGTCGCTGAAGCCCAGGGCGCTGAAGTCCCCTTCCGACGACCGGCCGAGCTTGCCAACGACCATGCAGGCACCACCGAGGTCATCGCCCACGCCACTCAATGGGCCTTAGCCCAAGGTTGGTCGCTCGAAGCCGTCTGCTGTCTCTATGCCACCGCACCCTTTGTCCAGGCCACTGATCTGCAAGCCGGACTCCAACGCCTGCAACAGGGCGACTGGGCCTTCTGTTTCACCGTCACCGAGTTTGCATCGCCTATTTTTCGGGCCTTTGAGCAAACCAGCGGCGGCGGAATCCAAATGTTTTTCCCCGAGCAACGTCAGCACCTATCGCTGGCCAGCGTCCGACTGGTTGACGGACAAGGCACGCAGCGGATCGTGCAAACCATGCTAATGGAGCCTGGCCCATGATCAGCCGGCAGACACTGCGCACCATCGCCGTCGAAACACTGGCCGATGCCGAGGTGTTGCTTCGCCATCAGCGCTGGAAAATCGTTACTGGAGGCACTATGGACCAAGATACCTTAGCGCGTTTCCAACAACTGGAGGCGCAGCTTGCCAAGCAATACGGCGCTTTCAGGCTCTTTGGTCTTTTTCATTTCCCAGAGCGCGTCTGGAAATGGGATCTCTTGGTGTCAGCCCCCTGGTTGATGCAACGCTCTGAGCAAGCCTACGAAATCTTGGCCGATGCTCTAGCCAAGGGCGCAGGCGGGCAGCTGGCGAGCCTCATTGGCGGCCCTCGCGTGCTCGACGAGGGTGATCCCTTGCTCGCGCTCCTTCTCGACAGGCTCAGCCTGGAGCATGGACTGCAGGTAATGCGCGATATCGACCTGACTCAGTACGAGGCCGATCATGCGTTTGTGATCACTTGCCAGCGCTTGCAGGATAGAGCTGCAGCCTAAGCCGATCGTCATGACCCTGCACCCGCTCACCGAAGCCGACCTTGAGCTGATCCTACCCTGGCGCAACACCCCCGCCGTGCGCCGGGCCATGGTTAGCCAACATGAGATCAGCCTCGACGAGCACTGCACCTGGTTCCAGCGCCTGCGGCAAGACCCCAGCCGGCGCTGGTATCTGTACCAAGACGACAGCGGCACCGCCCAAGGCGTGGTCTACTTCACCGACCTCGACCCCGCCCAAGGCACCGCGTTCTGGGGCTTCTATGCGCGCCCCGAAGCGCCCGCTGGCACTGGGCTGCAGATCCTGTTCGCGGCACTCGACACCGCCTTCGGCGAGCTCGCGCTGCACAAGCTCAGCGGCGAGGTCTTGGCCCAGGCCGAGGCCACGCATGAACTCTGCCGCTGGTTCGTCGATACCTATCCAACCAGTGCCGAACAAGGCCAAGCGCAGGCGGGTGAAGAGACCTTCTACCCGCGCCGTCGGCTGCTGGATAGCCGGTTGGATGCCGAGTTGTCGCTTGCCGAGCAGTTCGATCTGCTGCGGGTGGTGGATAATGCGCGCTATCCGGCGTTTGTTGAGTGGCGCGAGCGGCGGTATGCTCTGGCGATCTCAGAAGCCGGAGCCAAATAGACATCAGTGGGAATCCGGAGACGGCATGATCAGACATCAGCGCGACGAGGCAACCGCTCCTGTGCGTTGCAGCCAAGCATAAGAGGGTTGATCAGTCATGAAAGGTGAAGTCACCGCGATCATCGAATCCGCGCCTGAAGGCGGCTATTGGGCGGTCTGTCCAGAGTTTCCCGGCGCGAACGGACAGGGAGAAACCATCGACGAGGCTCGGGAAAGTTTGCGTGCGGCGGTCAAGCTGCTGGTTGAAGATCGGCTTGAAGACTGTCTGCGAGGCTTGCCCGCCGAGGCGCTACGCCAGCCCTTGACCATTGCATGAAGCGACGGCTTTTGGAGAAGCGCTTACGCCAGGCCGGATGTTATCTCAAGCGCGAAGGCGCTGAGCACGCTCTCTGGATCAATCCAAGCACCGGCGCTATCGAAGCCGAAACACTTCGACAGCCTGCTTGGGCGGCGAGTGCATCAGGATTTAGCGATGGGTACGGCGATGCAATGGGCATTTCTTTGATCCACCTGCGATCAGGCGTTTGCAAGCCTGCAACGATCGCAAGCTCGGCTAGCCGCCCTGGAGCGACTGTTGATTAACAACCTGACGCTTGAAGGTTTTGCCATTTTCAAACAACCACTCGAGTGGCGCGATCATGGCAGGCTCAACCTGATTATCGGAGAAAACGACACCGGCAAGACGCATCTGCTCAAGCTCTTGTACGCCGTGTCTCGGTCGGCCGAGGAGTGTTGGAAAAAAGCGCAAGGCCCTGACCCGGTTGACCTGTCCGCCGTCCTTGCGACCAAGCTACGTTGGGTCTTTCTGCCGCAAAAGCTCGAGCTTGGTCGGTTGGTCAGCCGCGGTGGCAACTACCGACTTAACGTCCGGGTTGGCTGGCACGACAACGGCTCACTCCGCTTTGAGTTCGGTAAAGACACCACAAGCAAGATCCTGCAATTGCATAGCGATGGACTCTCAGCCCTCAAGGGAACGCGGGCGAACTATCTACCGCCGAAAGAGATCCTGTCGATCTTCGATGCCATCGTCGCCACCCGAGAGTCACAAGAAATCGCCGCCTTTGACGATACCTACTACGACCTCATGCAAGACTTCCGCCAGCCAACCACGGCCGGGCGATGGCAGCGCAATGTCGAAAAGGCTGTCAAGCAGCTTGACGGCGTCACCTGTGGCGGAGAGGTTGAGATGGACGCCAACGGGATCTGGTTTAAGCGGGGCAATGAGCGTTACAACATGCACCAAACCGCAGAGGGCATCAAAAAGATCGGCATCCTGCACCGACTCATGCGTAATCGTCGCCTAACGCCAACAGGCGGCTGTCTGCTCTTCGTCGATGAGCCCGAAACCAACCTCCATCCAAAGGCCGTCGTGCGCTTCGCGGAAATGCTGTTCGAATATGCCCGCGCGGGCATCCAGGTCTATGCCACCACCCACAGCTACTTTCTGATGAAACGCCTCGAACAGCTTGCGCGCGACGCCAAGCAAAGCGACGACACCCTGCTCGACTTGAGGCGTGATTCACAGGGCGAGGTCATTGGGCAGAGCACCCGACTCGCTGACGGACTCCCTGACAACCCCATCATCGAACAATCCATGCAGCTATTCGACGAAGACGTACGGATCGACCTCGGACTGTGACGGCGCACGCTCAGCAAGAGTCAGGCCTCAGGCTTGGTTTTCCGCCAGGCCAGCATTTTCGTTTCCAAGACCTGGACGCCTATCGCGCTTTGTGCGGGCAGGCGCTCAAAGAGATGGATTTCGCCTGGTACCACGACTCCAGGCTCTGCCTGTTGGAAATACGCGACTACCGCAACCTACGCTCAGCGCTTGCGGCGACTGACTTGGTGCCGCGCAGCAAGGAGGCCGCGCCCCATCGCTTTACGACGCTCGTCGACAAGGTCACGGACAGCCTGCTGATGCTACTGGCGATGCAGGCTAACACCCTAAAAGGCAAGCAGCTAGCCGCCGACCTGCCCACATTCGCGAAGACGCGAAAATCGCTGACCCTAATCATTGCGCTTGGGCTGCCGGATAACCTTCGCGTTCACATAAGCAGCATCCGCACCAGCCTCAATGCGAAAATCAAGGGACGCATTGCCTTGGCAGACATAGACTCTGTAGCAGTGCTTGATTACCAAAGTTTTACTAAGTGGGCTCCGCGGCTAGGCTTAGAGTGCGAGTTGCTGTCTTAGCTGGCGTTGGCCTGCACTAACCTCCAAAAAATGGTAGTGCTCCAAATCTGTTGGGTTAGCCAGCAAGTTGCTGATTTATAATCATTGAATATCATTTAATAACAGATCTGGAGCACGACCGATCGGCCATGGTTGCTTGGCTGAATGCCAGTGCGTTAACCGCGAATGATCTTGATGACACGCTCCATCGCTTGCTCCGTTAGCGAGTGATAGAGCGGTAAACAGAGGATGCGCCGAGCAATCTCCTCTGAGATCGGCGCTTCTTGATAAGGCAAAATCGTGGTGCATGGTTCGATGCGATTCGACCGTCAGCGGTGACGGCCAGGCGGTCGATCAGTGCAGATATCCGAGCTGATATCCATGCTGATTCTAGTGGAAGGCCTCTGATTCGCCCTCGGCTGTGTGCTGCTAGTCTGCCTGTCTAGGCC
The DNA here is from genome assembly GCF_034860625.1 of Lamprobacter sp. NCBI lineage: Bacteria > Pseudomonadati > Pseudomonadota > Gammaproteobacteria > Chromatiales > Chromatiaceae > Lamprobacter > Lamprobacter sp. The sequence continues at coordinate 23 of NZ_JAYESN010000077.1, read as the reverse complement.
TGGGGTTGAGTTGAGAGGGCTGT
>NZ_JAYESN010000076.1:0-20881 GCF_034860625.1 Lamprobacter sp. | reverse complement strand
GATGTTCTCGTCATGGTCGCCGATGGCGGCCTTGGTCGAGGGGGTAAAGATCGGCTCGGGCAGGCGGTCGGCTTGGCGCAGCCCGGCTGGCAGCTCGATGCCGCTGACCGCGCCGCTGGCCTGATAGTCCTTCCAGCCCGAGCCGATCAGATAGCCGCGGACGATGGCCTCGATGGGCAGCGGGCTCAGCTTGCGCACCACCATGGCGCGATCGCCGAGCGAGTGCCGCTGATCGGGATCGGTGACGAAGGTCTCGACTGACAGATCGCTGAGCTGGTTGGGGATGATCCCCGCGGTGCGCTCGAGCCAGAAGCGGCTGACGCGCGTGAGCACCTCGCCCTTGCCGGGGATTGGCTGCGGCAGCACCACGTCGAAGGCGGAGAGTCGATCGCTGGTGACGATGAGCAGATGCGCATCGCCCGCGCTATAGATATCGCGGACCTTGCCGCGGCTGAGCAGCGGCAGCTCGCTGAGCTCGGATTGGTAGAGGCTGGTCATGGGCGTTGTCGCTCGATCGGTTAAGCCGCGACTATACCAGCCTGCCCTTGGTCGGAACGATGGCAGGCGCGAGGCGACACCCTTGCGACTCCAGAGATAAGGTTCATGCAAACAGCCTGGCCAGGGCCGGCGATGGATCAGCAGTCGCTTGTTGAGTCTTGCCTTGTTCCAAATTCAGTGACCTTGGGTTAGCCTTCGGCCTCATGAGCAAGCATTCGAACAGTGCCGTGCAGCCGACAGCGGAGACCGATCCTTTTCTACACGCCTTTCGCGGTCGTTTTACCTCCGCCTTGCGTTGGACCGATCTGGATGCGCTCTGGACGCGGCTGCGTGCCGATGCCAAGGGCGGTTGGTACCTGTACGCCATTGGCGAGCCACCGCCTGCATCGCAAGCCGATGCAGCGACGGTGGAGCGCTTCATCGATGAGATCGATGCCTTGCTGCGGCGCGAGCATGATGAGCGCCTGTGTGGGATCGTCTACGCTGATGACCTGCGCATTCCGAGCCTAGTCAAGATCTACGACCCGAACAATCTCGGCGTGGTCTGTGGGTCGAGCAACCATCCGCCGCTGCCAGGCTGGGTGATGACCAAGCTGCCACCGGTTGATCTGCCGGCGACGCAGTTGGTGCCGAAAGGGCGCCGACGCTGGTGGCAGGCGCTGTTTGGTGGCTCTAACTCCTCGCTCTCACCAAATTAGGAGCCGCCTTATGGCCAAACAGATCATCCACACCGAGCAGGCGCCGGCCGCGATCGGCCCCTATTCGCAAGCGGTGCGCGTTGGCGATACCGTTTATCTTTCCGGCCAGATCCCGCTGCTGCCTGGCTCGGGTGAATTGGTCAGGGGCGAGATACAGATCCAGGCTCGGCAGGTCTTCAGCAACCTGGCCGCGGTAGCCGAGGCCGCCGGTGGGGGGCTCAAGGATATCGTTAAGCTCAACATCTTTTTGACCGATCTGGGTCACTTTCCGCTGGTCAACGAAGTCATGGCCGAGACCTTTGCTGAGCCCTACCCAGCGCGTGCGGCGATCGGCGTTGCGGCCTTGCCCAAGGGCGCTGAGATCGAGATGGATGCGATCATGGTGATTGGCGACGAAGGCGAGGCATCCGATGCATGATATGACCCGCATTCTGACCCCGATCGCTCTGCTATCGCTTGCCGTCGTCCTCAGTGCCTGCAGCTCCCAGCCGGCAAAACAGCCCGAGCGCTCAGCGCGAGCGACTGCAGGCTCGACGACGGCGGCACTCAAGTCCAGTCCGCCTAGTACCTCCGCCTTTGCGAGCATGCAGGCGGCCGCAGTCAGTTCGGATGCTCGCTACGACAGCAACGCGCATTTCCGCGCGGTTTCAAGCGCCGGACTTCAAGGAAGTCGCCAAGTGACAGGCGGCGACTTTGCAGGCCGTGCCGATGTTGAGCGGTTCATTGATCGAATGCAGGGCAAAGGGCTCGATCGTGCCGAATTGGTCCGCATCTTCGAACGCACCCAGCGCGACCCCACGATCATTGGCTATATGGACAAGCAATGGCGACCAGCCTCGGGTCCGACCGGCGCCTGGACCCGCTACCGCAGCCGCCATATCACCCCTGCCATGCTCGACAAGGGCAGCGCCTTCTGGGCTCGACATGCGAAGACACTGGATCAAGCATCGAAGAAGTATGGGGTGCCGCCCGAGTACATCGTTGCCATCATTGGCGTCGAGACGCGCTGGGGCGGGTACATGGGCACGCATCGGATCATTGACGCGCTGGCAACGCTGGCTTTCGACTATCCTCGCCGTGCCGAGTATTTCCAGGAAGAGCTTGCTCAGTTTCTCCTGATGGCCGAGGATCAGGGATTTGATCCATTACAGCCAGTCGGCTCCTTTGCCGGTGCGATGGGCCTGGGTCAGTTCATGCCCTCGAGTTGGCGTGACTATGCGGTCGATTTCGATGGCGATGGCCGGCGCGATCTCTGGAACCCGGAAGACGCCATCGGCAGCGTTGCCCACTACTTCCATGCCCATGGCTGGGAGCCGGGCGCGGCTGTCGTCGCGCGGACGAGCGGCGGTGCCGGGCTGCCCTGGTCGACGGATACCGGCTTCAAGACCAACTATTCGGTCGCGAGTCTCAAGGCGAAGGGGATTCAACCCGCCGTGGCGCTCCCGGATCAACGCCAGGTGAGTCTGCTGCGCTTGGATGCCGCCGGCGGCCTCGAATATTGGCTCGGCTTTGAGAATTTTTACGTCATCACCCGCTACAACAACAGCACCTATTATGCGATGACGGTACACCAGTTGGCGCAGGCACTGCGCTCGCGGCGCGGCCTCAATCAGCCAACCTTGCGCATGACCGATCAACCCGGTTCGGGCGCTTTCGCGGTTCCCGCTGGCTGACGGGCGAGACCCAAACCCCTTTTGGACCCAACCGCTCTTGGATCAAATACCAGTTGAGCAGCTGAAAGGCGTCGGGCCGCGCATCTCCGAGCGGCTGCAACGGCTCGGCATCCTGACGCTACAGGATCTACTCTTTCATCTGCCGCTGCGCTATCAAGATCGTACCCGACTACAGCCGCTGGCGGACTTGGTTGTCAATGAAGAGGTGTTGGTCGAGGGTGAGGTCGTTGATGCCCAAATCGCTCAAGGCCGGCGGCGCTCGCTGAAGATCCGCATTGAGGATGGCCGCGGCGCCCTATTGCTGCGATTTTTCTACTTTACTCGCGCCCAGGTCGAGGCGATGCGACCAGGCCAGCGGCTGCGCTGCTTTGGTGAGGTCCGCCAAGGGCCGCAGATGTTGGAGATGGTGCATCCGGAGCTGCAGTCGCTGGAGCGCGTCGTGGATCGAGTGAATGGCTTGGCGAGTTGCTCGGTGACTGGCTCGGAAGCTAACTCGGCGACTGGCCAACTGGCTGCTGCGCCTGCCAACCCGGAGTCGAGCGGACGGCTGACGCCGATCTACCCAGCCACCGAGGGTCTGCAGCAGATCAGTCTGCGCGCACTCACCGATCAGGCCCTCGATTGGTTGCAACGCGATCCGAGCGCGCTTAAAGATTGGATTCCCACCAGCCTGACGGCGCCATTACAGCTGCCGGCGCTTGTCGACGCCCTGTTCCTGCTTCACCGACCACCGGCTGATGCAGGCGCTGAGCTAACGACCTCACTACTCGATCGCAGTCATCCCGCCTTTCTGCGCCTGGCCTTCGATGAGATGTTGGCACATCAGCTGGCCTTGCGCCGCCTGCGTCGGGCGCGCAGTGCGCAACTTGCCCCGGTGCTGCTCGGCGACATGACACTGCGCGAGCGGCTGCGGGCACAGCTGCCGTTCCAGCTCACGGGCGCCCAGCAGCGAGTGGTGGACGAGATCGCCGCTGACTTGGAACAGCCGCAGCCGATGATGCGTCTGCTGCTTGGCGATGTTGGCTCCGGCAAGACCCTGGTTGCGGCGATGGCTGCGCTGCAGGTGATCGAGGCTGGACATCAGGTTGCGCTGATGGCGCCGACCGAGCTTCTTTCCGAGCAGCACCTGCAAAGTCTGCAGCAGTGGCTAGAGCCGCTGCAGATCGAACTGGCCTGGCTCTCCGGGCGTCATTCTGGCAGTGAGCGGGCGTTGATCCTCGAGCGCATCGCGAGCGGCCAGGCGCGGTTCGTGATCGGCACCCATGCGCTGTTTCAGGCTGAGGTTCGCTTCGCCGAGCTTGGGCTGGTGATCATCGATGAGCAGCACCGCTTTGGGGTGCATCAGCGACTCAGCCTGCGCGAGAAGGGCGAGCGCGAGGGTCGCATCCCGCATCAACTGATCATGACCGCGACCCCGATCCCGCGCTCGCTTGCGATGTCAGTCTATGGCGACCTGGATCTGTCCGAGATCGATGAGTTGCCCCCAGGGCGGCGGCCGATCACCACGGTTGCAGTCCCAGACAGCCGACGCGACGAGGTGATTGAGCGTGTGCATGCGGGCTGCCGAGCTGGCCGTCAGGCCTACTGGGTCTGTACCCTGGTCGAGGAGTCCGATGCGCTGCAGGCGCAAGCTGCCGAGGACGCTGCCGCCGATCTGCGCGAGCGGCTGCCAGCGCTGCGCATTGGTTTGGTGCATGGCCGCATCAAGGCACAGGAGCGGGCGCCGGTGATGGCCGCGTTCAAGGCCGGTGAGCTCGATCTGCTGATCGCGACTACGGTGATCGAGGTCGGGGTCGATGTGCCCAATGCCAGCCTGATGATCATTGAGAATCCGGAACGGCTTGGCCTGGCGCAGCTGCATCAGCTGCGTGGTCGCGTTGGCCGTGGCACCATCGACAGTGTCTGCTTGCTGATGTACCACCCGCCGTTGACGCGCGCGGCGCGCGAGCGGCTGGATATCCTGCGCCGCGAGGCGAGCGGCTTTCGCATCGCCGAGGCCGATCTGCACATGCGTGGCGCGGGTGAGGTGTTGGGGACGCGTCAAGCTGGCGCCATTCAATTCCGACTCGCTGACCCGATGCGCGACAGCGTGCTGTCGCTCGCAGCGCGGCGAGCGGCAGACCGGCTGCTCGCAGACTGGCCCGAGCATGTCGAGCCGCTGATTCGGCGCTGGCTTGGCCGTCGCGACGACTACGGTCAGGTCTGAGCCGCGTCTCAAGCCTTCGCCGCAGCTGGCGCTATGCCATAATTGCCGCCCTGAGACCTCCGCGCCATTTGCACCTGGCTCGGGTCTCATTCGTCCAGGAGAAGTCATAGGCCCCTGGCCTTGGCGTCCATTAGCCAGAGACCATCGAATCCTCGCATGCGCGTTCCTGAGACCAAGATCAGTCAGCCGAGTGAACTTCCGGTGGAGGTGGCGTCGAGTCCGGCTTTCGCCACTGACTGGCGCGTCCGATTTGATGCCTACGTCCGGTTGATTCGGCTCAACAAGCCGATCGGCATCTTCCTCTTGATGTGGCCCGCGCTCTGGGCGCTCTGGCTTGCCGGCGAGGGCCATCCGCCTTGGCAGGTGGCCATCATTTTCGTGCTTGGCGTGGTGCTGATGCGCTCGGCGGGCTGTGCGATCAACGACTTTGCCGATCGCAAGCTGGATGGCCATGTCGCGCGCACCCATGCGCGGCCACTCGCCCAAGGCCTGATCAGCCCCGCCGAGGCCGTCGCGGTGTTCTTGCTGCTGAGCCTTGCCTCCTTTGGTCTGGTGCTGTTCCTCAACTGGCAGACCATCGCGATGTCGGTGGTGGCGGTGACGCTGGCGATGATCTATCCGTTCATGAAGCGCTTCACCCATGTGCCGCAGCTGTTTCTGGGCGCCGCCTTCGGTTGGGCGGTGCCAATGGCCTTCACCGCCATTCAGGAGACCATCCCGTTCTATGCCTGGGTGCTGTTCGTCACCACCGTGATCTGGGCGCTGATCTACGACACCCAGTACGCGATGGTCGACCGCGAAGACGATCTGAAGATCGGCATCAAGTCGAGTGCGATCCTATTTGGCCGCTGGGATCGACTCATCGTCGGCTTGCTGCAACTGCTGATGTTGCTGATGCTGATCTGGGTGGGGCTGCAAGCTGGACGGGGCACAACCTTCTTCATCGGTCTTGCGGTTGCGGCAGGGTTCTCCATCTACCAGCAGTGGCTGATCCGCAGGCGCGAGCCCAAGCCCTGTTTCGAGGCCTTTCTGAATAACAATTACTTCGGCATGGCGGTCTTTGTGGGTCTGATGGTCGACTATCTTTTGCGCCCGGCCTAAAAGCTCATGGCGCCGCGCCCTAGCTGCGGTTGAGAGAATGAAAACGACTGACATCGTCTGGAGGAGCATCATGTCCGCGCGATTGATCATCAAGCAGCGCCCGTCTTGGTCGAGGCTGCTCATGGGGCTTCTGTGTGGGCTAGCGCTGCTCGGGCCGCTTGGCCTACTGACTGGCTCCGCGCTAGCGGCGGCGGGGTTTGACGAGGGCATTGAATATCAACGGGTTGCCGAGCCGCAGCGCTTGGAGCCTGGCGATGATGTCGAGGTCTTGGAGCTGTTTTGGTATGGCTGTCCACACTGTTATCAGCTAGAGCCGGCGATTGAGCGTTGGCTCGAGAACAAGCCGGAGGGTGTCAGTTTCAAGCGCTTGCCGGCGGCGGCCACAACGCGCTGGATTCCGCATGCCAAGGCCTACTTTGCTGCCGAACACTTGGGCGAGCTGGACAAGCTGCATGAGCCTTTGTTTAAAGCGCTGCACGAGCAACGGCGGCAGATCTTCACCGACGAAGCCCTAATCGCCTTTGCCGCCGAGCAGGGCATTGACGAGGAGGCCTTTCGTCAGGCCTATGAGTCGTTTCCAGTCGATATGAAGGTACGCCAGTCGGCCGACCTAGTGCGCCGTTATCAGCTCTCAGGGGTGCCGGCGATCGTCGTCAACGGGACCTATATGAGTGGTGTGACAGAGGCGGGCGGGCGTGACCAGTTGTTCGAGCTGGTTAACTTCCTGGTGGCGAAAGAGCAAGCTACGAGCGATTGAGGGTCGCCGAGGTTGCTGGCAAACTCAATATCAACGTCTGGATGGTCCTCAAGCTGGGGTGTTTTGAGCCTCTGACTCATCGATCTGTGTTGCCTCCGGGTTCGGGAAGCGCTCGACAACCCAGGCGGGAAGCTTTGCCTGGCTGGCGTTGTAGAGGGCATCGGACTCAACGATGATCAGCACCAAGACGGTCACCATCACCGGCAGGATACCGATGCCGGCAACCAGTGCAATGGCTGCCTCCTTCATCATCCCGCCATAGACGTGACCGGCCCAGCCGAGGGCCATGGCGACCAGCAGTAAGGACAGCATGCCAATGAAGATGCGACTACGGCGTGCGCAGACTTGCCAATGACACATCACATACCAGGGGTCTCGTCCAATCGAGCGGCGCGCTCGCCAGAGCGTAAAGCTCAATATTGAGAAGGAGATCGCTGGGATGATCGCCATCACCCAGGGGAAACTGCCGGCAATGCCGCCGGCTGCAACCGCCATCAGGATATGGTTACCGATCAGATTGGTGAGGAAGATCTCGTGCGGGATGTTGGCCTGCTTGATCTCGCGGTCGCTGACGTCAAAACGCATAAGACACTCGGTGTGCTTGGGGCCATTGCCGCATCATAGAAGACTTGGCGCATCCTTCGCGAGCCGTTTGAGTGCGGGTGGCTGTGGCGCAGCGAGGGCAGGGCAGCGAGGCCGCTAGAGATAGCGCCGCCAGTGTTCGGGCCGCGGGTCACGGCAACCATGCTCGAGGCTCTCCCAACGTTTCGCGAACACCAACTTGGTGCATTGACTCTCGCCACGAGCCCAGCCGTGGTTCTCGCGATAGGTGCCTTCGGTGTAATAGTAGAGCGAGCGCCTGAGTTTGAAGAACAGTGCGCCGTCCAGGTGCAGACCAAGCTCAGCGAGCGCCTCGTCGATCTCTTCCAGACAGGTTCGCCGTAGATCGTAGGTCAGATCCAAGACGATAGGTGACAGCGGCTCGGCACGCAACACACCATCGACGTCCGCCAAGAAGGCCGCCGCTGTGCTGGCGTCGTTACGCTCCGGATGCAGATCGCGAAAATGGATCTGGCGCTGTTTGATGCGGTCGGGATCGGATGTTTCCATAGGTGGAGTATGCTTAATCCGCAGGTCGGTGATCAAGTGCTCATCAGCCCCTTGCCGCTGTGGTGCGCTCGGGTGACTCGTTCCTGACCACTGAGATCACGCAGGGTTTCAATCCCCTCGAACCCTTTCGCTGCCATCAGTTCGCGCAGGCTTGGACCTTGGTCCCAGCCGTGCTCGATTGCGAGCAGGCCGCCAGGCTTGAGGCAGCGGGGGGCATCGGCAAGAATGCTCCGAATCGCGTTCAGACCATCGCGGCCAGCGCTTAGTGCAGTGGCGGGCTCAAAGCGGAGATCCCCGTTGGCAAGATGCGGGTCATCGGCGCGCACATAAGGCGGGTTGCTGAGGAGGGCGTCCACTGATCCCCCGCCCAGTGCCCGCGACCAGTTGCCGCGGATCAGGTTGAGATTCTTGAGCTGAAGCTCAGTGGTATTGAATGCGGCCAGGCTCAGCGCTTCGGCAGCGCGCTCGATGCCGAACAAGGTCCAATGTGGGCGCTCTCGAGCCAGTGCTACGGCGATTGCGCCGCTGCCGGTGCCGAGGTCGGCGACCCGAAGTGCGGCAGCTGCCGGCAGATGGTCAAGCACATGCTCGACCAGGGTCTCGGTCTCGGGGCGGGGAATCAGCGTCGCTGGGCTGACGTGGAGCTTGAGGCTCCAGAATTCGCGCCACCCAAGCAGGTAGGCGATTGGCTCGCCGGCTAGGCGTCGTGCGATCAATTGCTCGAAATGCTGTTGCTGGGGAACGCTGACACAGGCCTCCGGCCAAGCGATGAGTTGGCTGCGTTCGAGCCCGGTTGCGGCGCCGAGCAGCAGGTCGGCCTCAAGTGCCGCACTATCCTGGCCAACGGCGGCCAGGCGCAGGCTTGCCGAGCGGCGCAGCTCGGCGATGCGGGCGAGCGGTGCGCTCATGCCAACAAAACCCTCTCGATGTCGACTGGGTGAGACTGCGCTTAGCGCTCTGGATGCCGATCAGGCGGTGGTCAGCTCTGCGAGCAAATCGGCCTGGTGCTCGCGTTGCAGGGGCTCAACGACTTGGTCGAGGTTGCCCATCATCACCTCGTCGAGCTTGTAGAGCGTGAGGTTGATGCGGTGATCGGTGAGCCGGTTCTGCGGAAAGTTGTAGGTGCGGATGCGTTCGGAGCGGTCGCCGCTGCCCACCTGTAACCGGCGCGAGGCGCTTTGTTCAGCGGCCTGCTCTTCCTGCGCGGCTGACAGCAGTTTCGCCTGCAACAGTGCGAGCGCCTTGGCGCGGTTCTTGTGTTGTGAGCGCTCGTCCTGGCATTCGACGACGATACCGCTTGGCAGGTGAGTCAGGCGCACCGCGGAGTCGGTCTTGTTGACGTGCTGCCCGCCGGCACCCGAAGCGCGATAGGTATCGACGCGCAGATCGTTCGGGTCGACGCTGATCTCGTCGACCGAGTCGACCTCGGGCAGGATGGCGACAGTACAGGCCGAGGTATGGATGCGGCCCTGTGATTCGGTCTCGGGTACACGCTGTACCCGATGGGCGCCAGACTCGAACTTGAGTCGCGAGTAGACGCCGTTGCCGCTGATGCGTACCGCGACCTCTTTGTAGCCGCCCATCTCGCCCTCGCTGGCGCTGATGATCTCATGACGCCAACCCTGTAGCTCCCCATAGCGCAGATACATCCGCAGCAGGTCGCCGGCAAACAAAGCCGCCTCGGCGCCGCCAGTGCCCGCGCGCACCTCAAGGTAGATATTGCGATGATCGTTGGGGTCGGGTGGAATCAGCAGCCGGTTGAGCTCGGGCTCAAGCTGCTCGCGCTGCTGTTCGGCGGCGGTAAGCTCCTCGCGCGCCAACTCAGCCATTTCCTGATCAGCGAGCATCTCACGTGCCGAGGCGATCTCGGCCTCGAGCTCAATATACTGCTGCCAGCAGCCGATGACAGGCTCGAGTTGCGAGTACTCTCGGCCGAGATCACGAAACCGGTTTTGGTCCGACTGCACCTCAGGCTCCGCCAACAGAGCCGTGATCTCGGCGAAGCGTTCGGCAAGCCGATCAAGCTTGCCGCGAATGGATGGGTTCATCGATTGCCGGTGTCTTGGCCCTGGGAGAGCTGGAAGAGTTCATTCGCTGCCTCCAGCAGCTCCGATTGACCCTCGCGGCCGGCCTGGCGCAACCGCACGCTAGGTTCGTGCAAGAGCTTGTTGGTTAGCACATGGGCAAGGTGACGCATGACCTCATGAGGGGGTTTGCCGGCGGCCAGCTGGCGCGCTGCGCGCGCGTAAGCTTCGTCGCGAATGCACTCAGCGCGTGAGCGATAATCCTGAATCAGTGAGACCGCATCGAGCGAGCGCACCCAGGCCATGAACTCTTCGCAGTGCAGGTCGATGATCTCGACCGCTTGCTCGGCGGCGTGGTTGCGTGAGCGCATCCCCTCATCGACCACGCCTTGTAGATCATCAACCGTGTAGAGGTAGACGTCGCGCAGCTGCCCGACCTCGGGCTCAATGTCGCGTGGCACCGCGATATCGACCATGAAGATCGGACGATGTCGACGTTGTTTGAGCGCACGCTCGACCGTGCCCTTGCCGAGCACCGGCAGCGGGCTTGCGGTGGAGGAGACGACGATATCGGCCTCGGGCAGATGGCTGGCCAGTTCGGTCAGCGCGATGGCGTAACCGTCGAATTGGGTGGCCAAAAGATGGGCGCGCTCAACCGTGCGGTTGGCGACGATGATGCGACCGATGCCGTGCTGGTGAAGATGACGGGCGGCAAGCTCAACGGTCTCGCCCGCACCAATCAGGAGCGCGGTCTGTTTCGAGAGGTCGCTGAAGATCTGACGCGCCAGACTGACCGCGGCGAAGGCGACCGACACCGGACTGCTACCGATGGCGGTATCGGTGCGCACCTGCTTGGCGACCGCGAAGGTGCATTGGAACAGGCGTCCAAGCAGGCGGCCACTGCTGCCGCCCTCGCAGGCGGTCTTGAAGGCGGCCTTGACCTGACCGAGGATCTGCGGCTCACCGAGGACCATGGAGTCGAGGCCGCAGGCGACCTTAAACAAATGGGTGACGGCATCACGGTCTTTGTGCACGTATAGATGCTGGGCGAACAGTTGCGGCTCGATGCCGTGAAAGCTGCCAAGCCAGTTGCGCACAGGGGATTCGATGTCGCGCGTATCAGTTGCGCAATAGATCTCAGTACGGTTGCAGGTCGAGAGGATAATTGCCTCATCGGCGGGGCTTTGCTCGAGCAGCGTGCGCAGGGCGGCGACGATGACATCGGGCCCGAAGGTCAAGCGCTCGCGGATGTCGACGGGCGCCGTCTTATGGTTTAGTCCGAGTACAATCAGTGGCATGGCGGAATCCGAGGGCTAGCCGGTTGTCTGCGTTTGCCCCGCTCCGCACGACGGCGATGGCGGTGCTCTGGGGCCGCGAGTGGTTGCTTTCCGCGATAGGAACTGCATGAGTATACTGCGATCGAAACATTTATCCGGCTGATCGCGGTCAACCATCTGTCTGTGCCTCTCTGTTTGCACCTCATCTATGCGCACACAAACTCGCTTACTCTCAGTCCTGACGTCCTTGCTTGCACTGGTTGCGTTGGCAAGCAGCGCTGATCAGGCTGTCGAGCCTCCTTTGCAGCCCCTGGCGTCGGGCTCAGACGCGGCATCGACTTCGGCACAAGCAGCTCCGGCGAATGGTCAGGAGCCGCTGCAAGAGCTGAGCTCCGATTTGGTCTATGCCACGCTTGTCGCCGAGGTGGCGCTACAGCGGGGCGATTATGACGCCGCCGTCGAGCATTTCCTTGCGGCGGCGAAGCTGGCGCGGGAGCCGCGTCTTGCTGAGCGCGCCGTGCGCTCGGCCCTCAACATCAAGCGCCCCGAAGCGGCGCGTGAGGCGCTCGCGCTCTGGACTGAGCTCGAGCCTGATGCCCCAAAAGCCCATCAGTTGTCGGCTTTTCTGGCGCTGGAGGCGGGCGACCGGGCAACCGCCCTCGAATCGCTAAAGCGTGTGATCGAGCTGGGCGGTGTACCTGGTCAAGGTTATCTGCAAGCGGCGCAAGTCCTTGGGCGGTTACCAGATCCGAACGATCGGTTGGCGCTGATGCGTGAGCTGGTGGCTGCGCTAAACGCGGATACTGATCCGGATGCGCAGTTTGCACTGGCGACGTTAGCCGCAGCCGCTGGCGATCATGAGGTTGCTGTGCAGCTTGCTGAACGGGCATCGGTCCTGCGCCCAGGCTGGACTGATCCGCAAGTGTTTCTAGTGCGCCTCTTGGTGAGAGCCGAGCAGCCAGAACAGGCCCATGCGGCGCTCGATCGCTATATCAGCCAAGCGCCCGATGATGCCGAGCTCAAGCTGATGAAGGCGCAGCTGCACATGGATGCCGAGGAGTCAGAGCAGGCGTTGGCGGTTTTCAACGAGCTGTTGGTGCAGACGCCAGACCGTCCAGACGTGCTCTTTGCCGCTGCTGTGCTTGCGTTAGACATCCGTGATATGGAGGCTGCTCGTGGTTATTTGGAGCGGCTCAAGGGGCTCGGCGAACGGCCAGACGAGGTTGCCTTCTTGCTCGGGCAAGTGGAGGAGCAGGCAGGGAATCACCAGGACGCGCTAGCGCTCTATGAGGAGGTGCAGGGGCAGAATCGCACCAACGCCCAGGTCCGGATTGCGCGACTGCATGCCAAGAATGGCGATGTTCGGCGCGCGCGCGAGCTGTTACAGCAGTTGCGTGATCAATACGCTGGCCAAACCTCGGCCTTTTACCTGATTGAGGCCGAGATGCTGCGTGACCAAGGGCTCGAGCAACAGGCGCTCGAGGTCTATGATCTGGCGCTCGGTAACGATCCTGACAATGCAGACCTGCTCTATGCGCGAGCGATGTTGGCCGTGGGAATGGGAAAAGTGGCGTTGCTAGAGCGCGATCTGCGTCGTATCTTGGTCGCTGACCCGGATCATGTCGACGCGCTCAACGCGCTTGGCTACACGCTGGCGGATCGCACCGACCGCTTTGATGCCGCAAAATCCTTGATCGAGCGCGCACTGCAGTTACGCCCAGATGATCCGGCAATCCTCGATAGCATGGGCTGGGTGCTCTATCGCAAGGGCCAGCCTGAGGCCGCCGAGGTATTCTTGCGTCGGGCCTTGGAGCAGGGCTTCGATGCTGAGATCGCCGCGCACTTGGGCGAGGTGCTCTGGACGCTCGGTCGGCAGGACGAGGCGCGCGCGGTGTGGCGAAACGCCCTCGACGAGGCGCCGGAGCATGAATATCTGTTGCGGGTGCTGAGTCGTTTTCGCTTCTCGCAGTCGGATAACTGATGGCCACATCTTCAATGCTGATTCCGCAACCGAATGCAGAAGGGGCCTGGCTGGCGCCTGCGAAGCTGAATCTCATGCTGCGCGTGCTCGGACGCCGCGCCGATGGCTACCACCTGTTGCAGACGGTGTTTCAGTTTGTCGATCGGTGTGATCGGCTGTACTTCGAGCTGCGCCGCGATGGTCGGATCGAGCGACTGGATGGCCCGGCTGAGGTTCCGCCTGAGCAAGATCTGGTGGTGCGTGCCGCACGCGCGCTTGCGGATGCGACCGGCTGCGGTACCGGCATCAGCATCCGGGTTGAAAAGCGCCTGCCGATGGGGGGAGGACTCGGCGGTGGGAGCTCGGACGCGGCGACCACGCTCCACGCCCTGAATCAACTCTGGGGGACTGGGCTGCCGGTTGAACAGCTCGCTGAGATCGGCCTGCGGCTGGGTGCCGACGTACCGGTGTTCGTCCATGGTGCTGCGGCCTGGGCTGAGGGTGTTGGGGAAACTTTGGTGCCGGTTGAACTTCCAAGGCCTTGGTATTTGGTGTTAGCGCCCTCTTGTCATGTCGCGACCAGCGCGGTGTTTGGCGACCCGGGATTGACAAGAGACTCAGCGCCAATCACACTAGTCGACTTTCTGCGCGGCAATGCGGCAAATGACTGTCTTACGACAGTCTTGGGCAAGTACCCAGAGGTCAAGCGAGCATTTGATTGGCTGGCCGATCGTGCAGAAGCAAAGCTCACTGGAACCGGAGCCTGCCTGTTTGCTGCGCTACCGACTCAGGTTGAGGCCGAGCAATTGCTCATTGAGGTTCCAGCCGAGATTCCGGCCTTCGTTGCCCGCGGTCAGAATCGCTCACCGCTGTTTGGCGGTGCCAAGCGTGCAGCGCAGCAAGCTGACTGACAGCCGACGAAGCTGGGTCGATCCATTGGGGCGTCGCCAAGAGGTAAGGCACTGGGTTTTGATCCCAGCATTCCCAGGTTCGAATCCTGGCGCCCCAGCCATACACTCCACTAAGCCGAGAGTGGCCAATAACGGTGCCGCTTGAGACCAAAGGACAATCCGTGCAGGCCAGTGCCATGATGGTGTTCTCTGGGAATGCCAACCCGGCGCTCGCTTCAGAGATCTGCGCTCACCTTGGGCTACCACTGGGCAAGGCTGTTGTCGGCCAGTTCAGTGACGGCGAGGTGATGACCGAGATCCAAGAGAACGTGCGCGGGCGCGATATCTTTATCGTGCAGCCGACGTGCGCGCCCACCAACGATAATCTGCTCGAGTTGTTGGTGATGATCGACGCGCTGCGCTGGGCCTCGGCCAAACGCATCACCGCGGTGATCCCTTACTTTGGCTACGCCCGTCAAGATCGTCGCCCACGCTCGGCGCGTGTGCCGATTACCGCGCGCCTAGTGGCTAAGATGATCGGCTCGGCCGGCGCGGATCGCGTCTTGACGGTAGACCTGCACGCCGATCAGATTCAGGGCTTCTTCGACATTCCGGTCGATAATGTCTATGCCTCGCCGATCCTGCTTGGGGATGTCTGGCGGCAAAAGCACGAGAACCTGATGGTGGTCTCGCCCGATGTTGGCGGTGTGGTGCGTGCCCGGGCGTTGGCGAAGCGGTTGGATGACGCCGATCTCGCGATCATCGACAAACGCCGCCCGCGCGCCAATGAGGCCAAGGTGATGAACATCATCGGCGATGTCCGCGGCCGCTCCTGCGTGCTCGTCGATGATCTAGTCGATACCGCCGGCACCTTGTGCCAGGCGGCTGCGGCATTGAAGGCGCAGGGTGCATCCCGGGTTCAAGCCTACTGCACGCATCCGGTGCTGTCCGGGCCGGCGGTCGACAACATCTCGGTCTCGGCGCTCGATGAGCTGGTGGTGACGAACACCATTCCGTTGCGCCCGGAGGCGCGCGATTGTCCAAAGATCCGGCAGCTTGGGATTGGCGAGCTGCTCGCCGAGACCATGCGTCGCGTCTCGAATGAAGAGTCGGTGAGCTCACTGTTCGTCGACTGAGCAAGATCAGCGTGGTCAGTCCGCGTTGACATGTTGGCGCCGGCATCTGGTCGCGGATGCCGGCGTTTTGTTGTTATTCAATCTGGAGACTCAGTCATGAGTGATCTGTTAGAAGTTGTGGCACAGCCGAGGAGCGACACGGGGAAGGGTGCGAGCCGCCGCCTGCGTCGTACAGGGCTGGTGCCTGGAATCGTCTACGGCGCCAATGCCGAGCCGGTGATGATCTCGGTGCGTCATAACGAGCTCGAACGCCAGCTCGATCACGAGTCGTTCTATTCCAGCCTCCTCGATCTGAAGCTCGGCGATGAGACCACGAAGGTCGTGCTCAAGGATCTTCAGCGCCATCCTGCAAAACCCTTCCTGCTGCACGTCGATTTTCTGCGCGTCAGCAGTGACGAGAAGCTGCGTCTGACGATCCCGATCCACTTCTTGAACGAGGGCAGCTGCCCTGGCGTCAAGATGGGCGGCAAGGTCTCGCATAACATCACTGAGATTGAGGTCAGCTGCCTGCCAGCTGATCTGCCAGAGTTTCTGACGCTTGATATGTCCGAGATGAATCAGGGCGATATCGTTCATGTCTCTGAGCTGCAGCTGCCGCCGAACGTCGAACTGACCCACGCGCTCGACCCGGATACCCCAGTGGTGATGATCTACGCGCCACAGGCTGAGAGCACAGGCGAAGAGGGTGCTGAGGATGCCGCTGGCGGTGAAGAGAACAGTTAATCATTAAGATGCGATGATGGACGTCGCGGGCGATCTGTTCAGCGGATCGCTCGTGCTGCTAGGCCATGTCAGATATGGGTATTCAACTCATCGTCGGTCTCGGCAACCCTGGCGCTCAGTACGAAGGGACTCGTCATAACGCGGGTTTCTGGCTGGTCGATCGGGTTGCCGAGCGCGCTGGCGTCGAGCTGAGAGCGGATGCCAAGTTTCATGGTCTTCTGGGGCGAGTCAATCAGCCTGAAGGTGATCTTCGGCTGCTGAAACCGACCACCTTCATGAATCATAGTGGACGATCGGTCGCCGCGGTCTGCCGCTATTTCGACCTTGAGCCGGCTCGGGTGCTGGTTGCTTACGATGAGCTCGACCTACCGGTCGGTACGGTCAAGCTCAAGCAGGGCGGGGGGCACGCGGGCCATAATGGGATGCGTGACAGTATCGCCGCACTTGGCAGTCGCGACTTTTGGCGGTTGCGCATCGGTATTGGTCATCCCGGCAGCAAAGAGCAGGTGATTGGCTACGTGCTAAGCCATCCGTCGCGGGCCGATGCAGAGGCCATCTTCGACGCTGTTGATCAGGCTGAAGGTTGCTTACCGGAGCTGCTGGCGGGTGAGTATCAGCGGGTGATGAATCGCTTGCATCGCCGTTCCTGAGTTTTGCGAGCCGCCTTTGCGGGCGTTGTGCAAGGGTGGATCAGGGCAGCGGGGGCGGTCAGTCTCTCCGGTTGCGCGGCGGCTGTTGCCGGATCAAAAAAATGTAACGAGCCGCCTTGCGGCGACTCGTTACTCCTCCTCTGGTTATTATACCTGTGCCCGTTTGGAGGATCGCTGTGAAACGATCATCGGAGGGCCGAACTGGACAGCTGCTTAGTAGAGCCAGGCGAAGTTCAGGCCGAGCTCATACTGGTGCATCCTGATCTCGGGTGCCTGGTTACCCGTGAATGCGCCCGGACCCTTGACGCTATTCTCTGGTGCATACATGCCCCAGAAGGTCAGCTCGAAGTTGTCATTGAGCAGGTAGCTCGCACCAATCGTGTAGTGATCTTCTGGCGTAGCAGGCGTTAAGGTATTGAAGGCGACCTGGCTGCCATCGATCGGATTGTCGCCATGGCTATAGCCGGCGCGTAATTTGAGCTTGTCGTTCACGGCGTACTGAACGCCGAGCTTGAAGATGGTCATGTCGTCCCAGCCGAAGCCAGCGCCCTTGGAGCCACCCAAGCAGTAGCGCGCGTCATAGGTTGCGCCCGGCTGGCTCGGTTGGCCAAGGCCGGCCCCGAGGTCGCATTTGAGGGCCAGGTCGTTTTTGTTGGCGATGGATGGAACCTCGCTGTACCAGATGCGTTGGACGTCAAAGGCAAACGCGAGTCTGTCATTGGGCTTGAGCGCGAAACCGATTGTGCCGACCGCTGGGATGTCGAAATCGCCACCCTCGGCGAGCAGATCCGAATAGTCGTCGAATTTGCCCATGTACATCTTGGTGCGATAGGAGGCGCCTAACGAGAACATCGGATTGATGTCCCAGAGCCCGCCAAGCTGAAAGCCATAGCCCCAGGCCGAGTCTTTGCCGTTATCGCTGAGGTTTGCTGGCGAGACGCCACGCATCGTCCGACTAGCGATCATGCTTTCGGTGAAGGTCTGGGTGAAGCCTTGGAAGGCGCCGACCCCCTTGACTTCAAGGGTTTGGTAAGCGAGCAGGAAGGCGGCGCCTAGGCTCAGCCCCTCAGCGACCTCGCGCGAATAGGCCAAAGAAAGACCGATCTGCTCCAGATTGACGCCGACGTTGCCACCGCCCTGGGCGCTGGTGCCGGGCACCTGCATGCCGGCGCGCGGATCGGGCGGCAGGTAGGCGGGTGGGTTGGCGAAGCCGTTATTGCCGCCGAAGGCTCCAAACCGCATGAAGGTGTCGTTGCTGCGATAGTCGGTATTCATGCCGCCATTGCCAAAGAGGGCAACGCCAATGGCGCTGCGATCATCGAGTGGCTGGGTGTAGCCGAAATTGGGGATCAGGAAGTCTGTATTCCTGCTCTCGACGGTGCCTCTGCCGTCGGGACCGCTACCGATGGGTGCAAATGCGCCCTGGGTGCAGCCGGTGGTGCAGAAGGCATCCGAGGGCGTTAGACCATCATATTCCCGATTCGGGCTGAACCAAGAGAGTCCGACATCGGCGCGGCGACCGACCCGGTTCGCTCCGGCGGGATTGGCGACGATGGCAAGCGTGTCCTGTGGCATCGAGACCGAACCAGCGCCGGCCATTCCTTTGGCCGCAGGTGAGTAGCCGTGCGACATGTAGCCATTCGTGGCATGGGCTACGGGTACTAGGGCGCCCCATGCCAAGGCGAATGCGCCCAGATTAACCTTCTTACCCATGATGCTGTGACTGCTCCTCTCGTGGTTGCTGCGCACTCACTACAAAGCGCCGATCGCGCATCCTAGTTATTGCGACGATGTAATATTTTGTAACCAATTGTTGGGTTTTCGTCGAAAATTGTCAATGCTTTGATTGCGTATTCTCATGGTGCGCGACAGGATTCCGATGGCTAGCACAGGCGCGGGCCTCAGCGCGCGGTGCTGGCAAGGCGCTGCGGCTAGGGTCGAGGGTGACCTGCGTGGCTCGAATCCGGATTTCGTGGGCGCGCTCTGCTTGCAGGGGATGCGGTGCTTGAAGGCTTGAGGCGCGGGAGGCGACAGCAGGCTGCGCGCTAGCAGCCGGCTGAGCTGGGTTTAGGCGAGGCGAGCAGGCTCGCGTCCGATCGATACATAGGCGAGGCCCGCGGCATTCACCTGGGCCGGATCGAACAGATTGCGCCCGTCGAAGACCACGGGCGAATTCAGCTGTGCTGCCACGGCCGCTAAGTCAGGGCTGCGAAACTCGTTCCACTCGGTGACGATGACCAGTGCATCGGCGCCGGTGACGGCGGCCATGCGATCCTCGACCAGCGCTAGGTCAGAGCGCTCGCCATAAATGCGCCTGGCCTCCTCGCTTGCGACAGGGTCGAAGGCGCGCACACGGGCGCCCGCAGCCCAGAGCTGTTCCATCAGGCGGCGGCTTGAGGCCTCGCGCATATCATCGGTGTTGGGCTTGAACGCAAGACCCCAAAGCGCGAAGGTCTTGCCCTGGAGGTTGCCGTTGAAATGCTGCTCGATCTTGCTGAAGAGAAGATCCTTCTGGCGATCGTTGACTGCTTCAACTGCCTGCAGCAGCTCGGCCTGGTAGCCCTTGGCGCGGGCCGTGCGCTCCAATGCACGGACATCCTTCGGAAAGCAGGAGCCGCCGTAGCCGCAGCCTGGATAGATGAATTGGTAGCCGATGCGTGGATCAGAGCCGATGCCGACGCGCACCATCTCGATGTCGGCGCCAACCGCCTCGGCAATGTTCGAGAGCTCATTCATGAAGCTGATCTTGGTCGCCAGCATCGCGTTGGCGGCGTACTTGGTGAGCTCGGCTGAGCGCACACCCATCAGCATCACGCGGTCATGATTGCGGTTGAAGGGAGCGTAGAGGGCGCGCAGCAGTTCGCCGGTGCGTGGGTTGTCAGTGCCGACAATGATGCGGTCCGGGCGCATGAAGTCGTCGATGGCGGCGCCTTCTTTGAGGAACTCGGGGTTGGAGACCACATCGAATTCGACGGTTAGGCCGCGCTCGCTCTGTGCGGCGCGCACGGTCTCAGCGACGCGATCGGCCGTCCCCACCGGAACCGTCGATTTGTCGACGATCACGCGGTAGCCGGTCATGCGCTCGCCAATCGCCTTGGCGACGGCGAGCACATGGCGGAGGTCGGCCGAGCCGTCTTCGTCCGGGGGCGTGCCAACGGCGATAAATTGGAACAACCCATGGGCGACGCCTTCTTCGGGGTCGGTTGAAAAGCGCAGGCGGCCTGCCTGTCTGTTCTTGCCGATCAGGTCATCGAGGCCGGGCTCGTAGATCGGCACGCCGCCGTTATTCAGCAGCGCGATCTTGTCCTCATCGACATCGACGCAGAGCACCTGATTGCCGACCTCGGCGAGACAGGCGCCGGTGACAAGGCCGACGTAGCCGCTTCCAAAGATCGTGACGTCCATTGGCATTCCTCGTGTTCGTGGTAGTCGGAAATTGAAGCCTCGCGAGTGTACCGTAACCAGTTCCCACTCCGCCTTGCCGTTGAGGAAACCGCTTCTCGCGCGGGCGTCCTAATGACGTGCCGACATCTTGGCCAGCGCCTCGCGCGCCGGGCAGTCGCGGTGACGGGGCGCGGAAGGTCTTCGGTTGAGCTGGGTCGGATCGCTTGGGATCAATTGGCATGTTCGCTATTGACGTGCAGAGCATCAAGGGTTACTCTGCCGCGCTCGGCTGACTTGGAGGGGTTCCCGAGCGGTCAAAGGGATCAGACTGTAAATCTGACGGCTCAGCCTTCGGAGGTTCGAATCCTCCCCCCTCCACCACACGAAATGCTCGGAAGCGCCAGGCGTGGTTATCCTGAAGACGGGCTCTTCGTAATCCTCATTGGGATCGCGGAGCGCAAAGCATGAGACTGTGCGGCTTGGCGCAATCCTTAACATTTGCGCTCCGCGCTCAGGCTTCAGTCCGCTATGCGGGTGTAGTTCAATGGTAGAACCTCAGCCTTCCAAGCTGATGGTGTGGGTTCGATTCCCATCACCCGCTCCAATGCTCTGAATTAAGCATGCCCATGTAGCTCAGTTGGTAGAGCACACCCTTGGTAAGGGTGAGGTCACCGGTTCGACTCCGGTCATGGGCTCCATGTTCGTCCTCGAGTCTGGTGTTCCGGGCTTGCGCGACGGTTAGTAACGGTAGATTGGCAACAAGACGACATCCAAGCGCGCGGAGATAGGGTCAG
>NZ_JAYESN010000075.1:0-21183 GCF_034860625.1 Lamprobacter sp. | reverse complement strand
GTTATCCTGTTTGTGGCACTCGATGCAGCTCTTGCTGAGCGTGGTGACACCGCGGTCGATGACGATCGACTGCACGTGGCTGAGGTCGCCAAGTGTCTCCGTTGCGTTGTCTTGAGCGGCAGCAGGCCCGGCGAGGAACGCCAAGCTTAGCGCAAGCGTTGTCCATCGGTTCATGGGGAGTCTCCTCTGTTGGTGGATGGCGCCAGGGCCGCGGCAAGCTCCCGGTGCCCGACCTGGGCGTGGCAGCTCACGCACTTCTTCTCGATTTCACCGAGGAAATACGGGCGATGGGCGACGAAGGCGGGGTTGTTGCCGCGCGCGTCCTCGAGCTCGCGATGACACATCAGACAGCCGGAGTCGAAGACATAGTGTTCTCGGTGCGCGAGGCCGGCCTGCCAGTCGATGGCGTCAAGGTCGTACGTAAACTGCGCCCACAGATCGTGAAGACCGAAGCGCGCCTTGGTCCAGAGATAGCTTGCAACGTTATCGTGGCGCAGGTGGCAGTCGGTGCATTGCGCCGCGAGGCCGCGGGGGTTGTTGCCTCCGTGCACATCGTCGCGAAAGGTCCGGGCAAAAGGCGCCATGGTATGGCAGGTCGTGCAGAACGCCGGGCCCGAGGTCGCCTTCAGCGACGCTTCGGTGAGCATCCAGGAGGCCATCACGCCCAAGGGCACGACGACCATGACCAGCACGCTGACCAGCAATGCCTTCTTCACGCGCTCTACCCTCCTGCGACCGGCGGTCTTCTGCTAACGGTCTTCTCCTCTGATCAAGGTGACCATCGGGCCCGTCACTGCATCGCCACGCTCTATCGACAGGCTCTCAGCCTGAAGCACCGCGCATGCCAGCCCCCGGGTGCTGAGCCTCAGGCCGTGCGATCTCTCCGCCAGCGCGGGCTGACAGCGATAGGCCGCCTGAGTCACGCGAATCGGTTGCCGGCTTGCTGGCGGGTGCCAGCCTGACACTGGTTGAAATGGCCCGATCGCTGGTTGACATGCCCCAACCCCAGTCGCCATGGCGCGATGAGCCGGCCCCCTTTGGCGCCCGCATGAGGCTCGCTGAGCTGCGCTGAGCGGTTGCTGAGACACATCGGCATCGACCTTGCAGCAGCAAGGGCGCGCCGCATGCCAGATCGGTGTCTCATCGCTCTGGCGGATGGCGCTCAAACTCGCCGCTTGATCGATCACCTTTGATCCATCCCCTTAGACCCATCAACCAAGGAGCCCAACCCCAATGGCCGATTCCTCCCAAGGCCTCCATGAAGAGGCGTCCGAGCTGAGTGCGCTGACCCGTGATGTGCATCGTGCGCTGGTCTCACTCCAAGAGGAGCTCGAAGCCGTGGACTGGTATCGCCAGCGCGCTGAGGCCTGCCGCGACGGTGAGCTGCGCGAGGTCCTGTTGCACAACATGCGCGAAGAGATCGAGCACGGCGCGATGGTCTTGGAATGGCTGCGCCGCCGCGATGCCACGTTCGATGAACATCTGCGCACCTACCTCTTCACCGATGTCCCGATCATCGAAGCCGAGGAAGCGGCCACCAGCGGGACTGACACCACCGCGCCCGAGCATGCGCAAACGTCACCGGGCGCAGCCTCAGCGGATGCCGCAGCCCCGTCGGTGACACCCCCGCAGCGAGGCCTGACCCTGGGCAGTCTCAAACAACAGGACCGGGAGGTGGCATGATGAGCTATCTGAATCGCGAGGCCGCAGGCCTCCCAGAAACCATCTGGGAGCGCATCGATGAGAGCGCACTCGAGGCCGCAAGCGATGTCCTCACCGGGCGCCGCTTCCTGGATCTCGACGGCCCCTATGGCCTCGGGCTCACCAGCCTCGAGGCGGGTTCGGAAACCATTGCCGAGGATGGTGGCGATGAGCTGGCCACCACCATCGGCAGCCGCGCACTGCCGGTTCCACTCCTGCAACGGTCGTTCAGCCTCAGCCGTCGACGGGTCGAGGGACACCTCGGGCTCGGCCTACCGCTCGACCTGCGTGCGGCGGAGGATGCGGCGGAAGCCGTCGCCCGCCGAGAAGAGCAGGTCATCTATAACGGTGTGCCAGAGCTTGGCTTGGAAGGCCTGCTGACCGCCAGTGGTCGTGCAACTTCGCCTTGCGGCGATTGGAGCCAGGTCGAGCAGGCGCTCGATGATGTGCTGAACGCGGTCAACAAGCTGGATGCGAACGGCTTCAGCGGTCCCTACGCCCTCGCCCTGTCGCCGGCCCGCTACAACGCCCTGTTCCGCCGCTATCAATGTGGCGACATGCTGCAGGTCGATCATCTGCGACGCCTGTGCGAGGCCGGCGTCTATAAAGCCGCCATCGACGGTGCGGTTTTGGTCGACCCGCGTGTCGGCGAACTCAAGATCGGTCAGGATCTGCGTGTTGGCTTCGCCGCCAGCGATGGCATTCATCTGAAGCTGTTCATCTCCGAGAGCCTGGTCTTTCTGCTCGATGATCCCGCAGCGATCTGCACGCTGGAAGACAACGGCTAATCAATCCCGCACCCGATCCTGCACACGAGCGACCGGGGTCCCGAAGCGGAGTCTAACGAAGGCTCCTTAGGGGCTCCGTCTCGGTCGGCCCGAGGAACAGACTTCATGGGGGCACCCGATGAGTGAACACGAGCACGCAGGCCAGGATCAGCACGCGCATCACGACCACGGCGCCATGATCGCCGACTTCCGCCGGCGGTTCTGGATCTCGGTCCTGTTGACGGTGCCGATCCTGCTGCTGTCGCCGCTGATCCAGTCGTTCCTGGGGCTGACCGAGGTGCTCGCCTTTGCGGGCGACCACTATGCCCTGCTCGCCCTGTCCACCGCGGTGTTCCTCTACGGAGGCTGGCCGTTCCTGAGCGGCCTGCTGTCCGAGCTGCGTGCCGGCGCGCCCGGCATGATGACGCTGATCGCCCTGGCGATCAGCGTAGCCTATGGCTATTCAGCCGCGGTGGTGCTCGGACTCGACGGCAAGGTGTTCTTCTGGGAGCTCGCGACCCTGGTCGACGTGATGCTGCTCGGTCATTGGATCGAGATGAGGTCGGTGATGGGTGCCTCGAGCGCGCTCGAGAGTCTGGTGCAGATGATGCCCGACCAGGCGCTGCGCCTCGACGAGAACGGCAAGGTCAAGGAGGTGCCGGTCAGTGAGCTGCGCAAAGGAGACCGCGTGCGGGTGCGCCCCGGCGAGAAGGTGCCGGTCGACGGCACCATCGTCGAAGGCAAGACCAGCCTGAATGAGTCCATGCTCACCGGCGAGTCCCGCCCGGTCGAGAAGGGCGACGGCGACCAGGCCGTCGGCGGTGCCATCAATGGTGAGGGCAGCATCACGCTGGAGGTGCAGAAGACCGGCGCCGATACCTACCTGTCGCAGGTGGTCGAGACGGTGCGCCAGGCGCAGGCGTCGCGCTCACGGGCGCAGAACCTGGCCGATCGTGCCGCCGCTTGGCTGACCTACATCGCCCTCTCGGCGGGCGTGATCACGTTGGGTACTTGGCTCTTCGTCGGTCGGGCGTTCGACTTCGCGCTTGAGCGCATGGTGACCGTGATGGTCATCACCTGCCCGCATGCGCTCGGCCTTGCGGTGCCGCTGGTGGTCGCGGTCAGCACCAGCCTCGCCGCCGGGCGGGGTCTGCTGATTCGCGAGCGCGCGGGCTTTGAGCGTGCACGCAAGCTCGACGCCATCGTCTTCGACAAGACCGGCACCCTGACCGCCGGGCGCTTCGGCGTCCAGGGATTCCAGAGCTTCGGCGAGCTGGACGAGGATGCGCTGCTGCATCTGGCCGCTGGCCTGGAAGCGCACTCCGAGCATCCCATCGCCCAGGGCATCGTCGAGGCCGCGCAGGAGAAAGGGCTGCAGATCCCTGAGGCCGCCGCGTTCGAGAATCTCTCCGGCCGCGGCGCCAAGGCCGAGGTCGAGGGTCGCCTGATCCGTGTGGTCAGTCCCGGTTACCTGCGCGAGCAGGCGATCTCGGTCGATGAGGACGCGGTGGCCGAGCTGCGTGAGGGCGGCAAGACGCTAGTGTATGTGCTGGAGGATCAACGACCGCTCGGCGCCATCGCGCTGGCTGATCTGATCAGGGAGGAATCACGCGAGGCCATCAGGCGTCTCCAGGCGATGGGCATCGACTGCCTGATGCTGACCGGTGATGCCGAGGCCGTGGCCAAATCCGTCGCTGATGAACTGGGCCTGAGCGCGTACTTCGCCGAGGTGTTGCCAAACGAAAAGGCCAAGCGCATCGAAGCGGTCCAGCGCGACGGGCGCATCGTCGCGATGGTCGGTGATGGCGTCAACGATGCCCCGGCGCTGGTGCAGGCCGATCTTGGGATCGCCATTGGCGCCGGGACTGATGTGGCGGTCGAGTCCGCTGATATCGTGTTGGTCGAGTCCGATCCGCGCAGTGTTGCCGATGTGATCGCGCTCTCGCGGGCCACCTACGGCAAGATGATCCAGAATCTGTTTTGGGCGACGGGCTATAACGCCGTTGCCATCCCGCTCGCAGCCGGTGTTGGCTACGGCTTCGGCATCCTGTTGAGCCCTGCCGTCGGCGCCGCCTTGATGTCACTGTCCACCGTCATCGTCGCCATCAATGCCAAGCTGCTCGGGCGTTTTAAACCCTCCAAGGCATGAATCAACGTCGGTCAGCGAGACCGCTCAAGCGCCGATCAAGGGTTCTCTTTCGGCCCTTGCTCGGGCGCAGCGCCATCAATCCCGATTCACATGATTGATGTCGGCGGCTTGGTCATCGCGACCTGCTCGCCCGAAGGCACGATAGGCGAGGACCAGGTAGGTGATCAAGCATGAGCGCCGAGACCAGGATCAGGATCAACCCCACGGTCCACATGTCGGGGTCGAGATAGAAGGCGCCAAGCAGGAACAGGAGCCCTACGAAGGCAAACATCAGACTATAGAACAACGTCGGCTGGGAGCAGCACACAGCAGCCTTCTGCCACCAAGGCATCTTTCTCCAGCGCTGCTCAGATTTCGGATAACGCATGCGTAACCTCCATGCTCGGTCTCAGGCCGGCTCGTAGACGCGGACCTCGGCGCGCTCGTCGAAAACGACGGGGCTCGGCCTCTGCGGGGCTGTGCGCAGCTCCTGCGCCCAGACCGCCAGGTGTAGGGTCTCCCCGGCACGGTCGAGCCAATCGATCGACTGTCGTGGCACTAGGCAGGGCTGTTCCTTTGCGTGACCGTGACCGCTCGCAGCAGACGCACCCTGAACGTTGGCGTTCAAAGAACCGATACTGACGTCTACATAAGCCAAGGCCCAATCTCGGTCATCAAAGACCAGATCGTTGATGCTCAAGGCCACACCGTCAGCGGTCTCGGCGGCCCAACCGAGCAGGGTCTCGGCCCGCAGCACATCATCCGCCGACAGATCGGTCTCGACGCCTAAGTCGGCCGCGACCTCGGACTCGAGCTCATCGGCTGGAGGGGGCGGCGGGTCAACACCCGCTTCGGGATCGATCTCGGCGCGCCAATGCGCCGCCCAGTCGGGTGGCAAGGCGTCTTCGTCGCCGAGACCGGCAAGGCCGTCCTCGGCCACCATCGCGGGACTGGAGCGCAGCGTCTCGGCATCGGCATCCAGGTCAAGCTCAGCGCGTGCCTCGTCGTAGCCGGTCACCATGCGCGGGGCGATCAGCAGCTCGCGCTCCGGCGCCCAGGCTTCGGCCTCGACGGTCAACAGACGGATGATCCATTGATCGGTATCGAGCAGGACATCGCGCAGGCCCGCGGTCATCCCATCGGTGGTGCGCAAGCGCGTGCCGAAGAGATGACTCACTGCAAGAAAACGTTGATTCATCGAGTGCTCCTTCGCGTTGAGTTAGTCTCGCCCACTGCGCTGACGGTGGTGCGAGACCACCGGCTCGGTTTGCTCATCGCGCCAGAGCGCGTGGCAGGCGGGCGAGCAGAAGGCCAGGGTGTAGTCCTGCCCCTCGGGATGCAGTGCCTCATCAGGCGGTATCTCCTGCTGACACTGCTCGCAGTGGAGTGTGTTTGGCCAGTCGCTTTGCTGACCTGTCTTATCATCGTTGGCTGCCATCGCGGCCCTCGCTTAGGTTGCTGTGTGGAAGCCCTCGGCCTCCCAGCCGGTCATGCCGCCAAGGACGTTGTAGACCTCGCGATGACCGCGGGTCTTGAGCAGGCTGGCGGCGACCGATGAGCGGTAACCGCTGCCGCA
This sequence comes from Lamprobacter sp., assembly GCF_034860625.1. Classification (NCBI taxonomy): domain Bacteria; kingdom Pseudomonadati; phylum Pseudomonadota; class Gammaproteobacteria; order Chromatiales; family Chromatiaceae; genus Lamprobacter; species Lamprobacter sp. Next base: position 15,011 of record NZ_JAYESN010000075.1, on the reverse strand, counting down.
GATCGCTGCGATGGGCCGATCCTTGGGCAGCTCGTCGGCGCGCTTGGCGAGTTCGGCGCCGGTGATGTGCCGCGCTTGCGGGATGTGACCAGCGCTCCACTCCGCCGGCTGGCGCACATCGAGCACGACCAGATCGCGGTCTTGATCGAGCGCTCGGCGAAGCTGATGCACCGTCCACTGCGGCAAGACGTCGATCGGCTTGCCGGCGGTGCGCCAGGCGAACATGCCGCCGCCGAGCCAGCCGCGCGGCAGCGGATAGCCGATCCGTAACAGCTGCCAGCAGACCTCCCAGAGGTCCCCGGCGCGGTCGAGCACCAGGATCAGATCCTGATCCGGCGGCAGCACGCTACCAGCCCAGGTTGCAAAGCTGTTGCCGATGCCAACGTTGATCGCGCCCGGAATGTGGGCCGAAAAGGCCTCTGGGCTCCGGCAGTCGACGATCAGAGCACCCTCGTCGCGCGCCTTCTCGAACTCCTCGATGCCGAGCGGCGGTGGATCGGCTAGCACGCCGAGCAGCGGCGGGCCCTCGGTATTGAGCTTGCGCATCCGTGGCCAATACGGGGGGACTGCGGGCAGATCGGTCAGGTCCATGCACTGGCGCACGAATTCGTCACTCGACGACAGGCTGCTCAGCACCTGATTCAGGCGCCGTTCATAGCCGATCGTGGTCGACAGACGGCTGCCGATATTGCCGCCGCAAAGCGAGCCGGAGACATGGGTCGGGAACACCTCGACGAAATCCGGGAGCGGCAGGATCTTGTGCTGCAGCGTCTCGCAGAAGGCTTCGGCGCCCTTGCGCGTCTCCTCCTCACCGCCCAGCAGGTCTGGCCGCGCCAGATCGCCGACCAACAGCGCCCCGCCCGAGAACAGGATCGCTGGCTCGTCGCCACGCGAGCGGTCGGTGACTAAGAGACTGATGTGCTCCGGCGTGTGCCCGGGCGTGTGCATCAGCTCGAAGCGCACCTCGCCCATCTCGAGCGTCTCGCCGTCGTCCATCGCACGCACCGGATAGCCGACCTCGGCACGGGCACCCGCAAGCAGCTGAACCTCGCCACGCTCGGGTAGCTCACAGATGCCGCTCAGATAATCATTATGCTGGTGGGTATCGCAGGCGTAGCGGATGCGCATCCCCTGCTCGCGCGCCTCGGCGAAATAGGTCTCGACATCGCGGCGCACATCGAGCACCAAGGCCTCTCCCGACTCCTCGGAGCCCACCAGGTAGGAGGCATGGCCGAGACTCGGCAGATAAAACTGTTTGAAGAACATCGAAGCACTCCTCGATACGGGGAAACGGGTCGTTCCCGATGTCGACTGCAAACGCCACGCCAGTCCCAGAAGCCGCCAGCTGATCTCCCCCGCTCAGCAATCACTGACCGGCCCAACACCAGTCACAGTGACACCAGTCACCGTGACACAGCGCACAGGCCATAGGGAATCATCGGGCCGCTCATTCGGCTTATCGCTGCGTTCGATCTGCGGGGCACTGGATTCGCTCTCCTGGGATATCTAAGAACTCGCTCGCCCTCAGTAGATCACCCTTGCGGTCTCTATAAACCAATGACTAGGGCAAATCCCCCAGCTTGGCCACGCCGATCTGAACCAAAGCATCGCTTCCTCCCCGGACAATGCATCTGGCATGGCCGCTGCATACCCTCAATAACTCCCAACTCGCGGACGGGCTGGCTCCGGCGCCATCGTTCAACTAACCGAAGCCGAAAGGCGTCGGATCAATGCTCATGCCGCTTAACTCCCCAAACAAGAGGATTCTTCTCATGAGTGAACAACAGCCAACCTTCCTGACTCAGCAGCGTTGGACCATCTTTTTTGGGCTCTTGATCGCGCTCGGACCGCTCACGGCCCTGACTCTAGGCAGCAAGTACGCCGACGAAGAAACCATCGCACGCGCCGAAGCCGGCGACCGCAACTACGATGCGCCAGGTCCGTTCTCATCCTTTGAGCTGGCAGAGGCGAGCGGCGCCGCTGCCGACATGACGGTGCTCGATATCACCCAGGATGCGGCGCTCTTCAGCACCTTCGAACAAGCCATCGAGCAGGCGGGTATGGTCGACGTGCTCAAGGAAGACGGTCCATTCACCCTCTTCGTGCCGACCAACTCCGCCTTCGATGCGCTTTCAGAGGATCAACGCCAAAGGCTGATGCAAGATCGACAAGCATTAATCAACCTGGTCAGCAATCACGTCGTGCGCGCACGCATCGGTATCACCGATCTGCTGCAGGCCGACCAAACCGAGACCCTGTCGGGCAAAATGCTTGAGCTCGCTGCGCCCGGGGCGCAGTTGAGTGTCGCCGGTGCCGAGATCATCTTGAGCAACCTAGTTGCCGGCAATGGCGTCGTGCATGTCATCAACCGCGTGATTCTATAACCCGACCGAGATAAGGGGCGCTCCGGCGCCCCGCATCCCGCCTTTCTCTCTACTGAGCGCACCCAACTGAGAATAGTGTGTCTAAACTCTCGCGCATCTTGTCGACCATGCAGCCGACCGTCTTCCTCGGCTCGGCGGCGGTGGTCATCGGCTTCGTCACGCTCGGTGTCGGCTGGCCGCAAGCTGCGCAACAGGCCTTTGCCGCACTGCAGTCGGCCATCTTGACCAACCTCGGCTGGTTCTATGTCCTTGGCGCGACCGCACTGCTGGTCTTCGTGCTCGGGCTGCTGGTCAGTCCCTATCGCCATATTCGGCTCGGCGGCCAGGACAGCGAGCCTGAGCTGAGCTACCTATCCTGGTTCGCGATGATGTTCAGTGCCGGCATGGGCACTGGGCTGGTGTTCTGGGGTGTGGCCGAGCCGGTGATGCACTGGAGCGACCCGCCCTTCGCCGCGACTGCAGAAGGTGGCCCGGTCCGCGAGGCACTGCGCCTGAGCTTCTTCCACTGGGGCTTCCATCCCTGGGCCATCTATATCGTCTTTGGGCTCTCGATCGCCTACTTTCACTTTCGCCATGAGCTTCCGCTGGCGCCGCGCTCGTTGCTGTATCCGCTGATCGGCAAGCGCATCTTTGGGCCGATCGGCCATGCCGTCGACATCCTGGCCACCGTCGGCACCCTGTTTGGCGTTGCGACCTCGCTCGGCCTCGGGGCGATACAGATCAACGCCGGACTGGGTCGGCTCTGGGGCGTCCCCCAGGCCGAATCGATACAGGTGGTGATCATCGCGGTGATCACCGTCATTGCGACGATCTCGGTCGTCAGCGGCGTGCAGCATGGTATCCGGCTGCTGTCACGCTTCAACATCGGCCTGGCTGGCGTGCTGCTCCTGTTCGTGCTCGTCGCGGGGCCGACGGTCTATCTGATCCAGCTGTTCATCTCGGCGTTTGGCGCCTACCTGCAGCAGTTCGTCAGTCAGAGCCTGTGGCTCGATCTGCGACCGGATAGCCAATGGCAATTCGATTGGACGCTGTTCTACTGGAGCTGGTGGATCTCCTGGTCGCCATTTGTCGGCGTCTTCGTCGCCCGGATCTCGCGTGGACGCACGATCGGCGAGTTCATCCTGGCCGTGCTCTTCGTGCCGGTGCTGATCACCTTCTTGTGGCTGACGGTGTTCGGCGGCACCGCGCTGCACGGTAGCGTGCTCGGGGACAGTGGCATCGAGGCTGTGGTGCAGCAGAACGCCAGCGCGGGTCTCTACGCCATGCTCGACCAGCTGCCATTGCAAACCTTCACATCGATCCTTGCGACGCTGATGGTCGTGGTGTTCTTCGTCACCTCGTCCGACTCCGGCTCGCTGGTCGACGATATGGTGACCTCGGGTGGCCATCCGCATCCACCGAAGGCACAGCGGATCTTTTGGGCCGTTGCCGAGGGCACCGTTGCCGCGACATTGCTGCTCTCAGGCGGGCTACAGGCGCTGCGCACTGCGTCGCTGACCTCCGGGCTGCCGATGACTCTGTTCTTGTTGATCGCCTGCTGGGGCCTGTTGAAGGCGCTGCGGGCTGACGAGCAAGTCGCCGGCATCCCCTCGCGCAAGGCCCTGCGCGACTGACGCGCCAGTCCCTGCGCGACCAACCAATCTCCAGTGCGGGCTCACCGCCTGATCGCATCGGCATAGCCTTTGCCTATGATGAGGTAGAGTCCGACGCGCAAACCGACTCAAAGCCCATGAGGAGACATTGAATGACCCACAATAAGACCGTCGACCTCCATCTTGCTGCCGCCGTGTCGGCCCTGGCTGCGCTGAGCCTCGTAACCCCTGTTCTCGCTGATTCAGCAGCCGAAGACGACGCTATCCTCACCGAGGGCAGCGCGGCACATACCCTGCCCGGGGGCGAGAAGCGCCAGGCAAATGAACCGGAGACGGGGGATATGCCCCAGAGAACATCTCCTCTCACTGGTATCGCTCCCCTTGAAGATGAGATCGATCCGATCCGTCCCTTCATCGACCTCGACCTGGATCGCGACGGTGTGCTGACGCCGAACGAGGCCCATGCCAGCCCCCGCATCGGCACCGACTGGCGCCGACTCGATACCAATAACGACGGCGTCATCGATCGCTCCGAGTGGAACCTGATCGTCGAGGACCCGCCACCGACCGCTGAAGAGGCCAATCGCTAGACGCTAGACGTGTGTCAGCGTTCAAAGCATCCCATCATCCGTGACTAGGAGCGGAGGAGCCATTATGAATACCTATGTCCTCGACACGAGCCAGATCCCGCAGCGCCGCTTTGCGATCCCGCGCTTGCCTACGGCTCAACCATTCTCGTGGCTGCGAAGCGGCTTCGATGACCTTATCGCGGCCCCCGTCACCGGCCTGCTTTACGGCGTCGCTATGGCAGCGCTGGCGTTTCTGCTCGTCTCACTGACCTTCGGTGTCAACCGCTTCTACTTCGTGCCGTTCATCTTCGGGGGCTTCCTGGTCCTTAGCCCGATGCTTTCGGTCGGATTGATGGCCATGGCGAAACGCCGTGAGTCCTCGAGCGAAAAACCGACAGAGACGATTCGGCGCATCCTCACCGCCAATACCTCGGGCCTCTCGCTGATGGGCCTGTTCTTGTTGTTGGTCTTCATCAACTGGATCATGCTGTCGAATCTGATGTTCGGCGGAGTCTTCCATGAGTTGATGCCAACCTACTCGCAGGTACGCCCGTTGCCGGTGATGTTCGGCCAGAGCTGGCCGTTCGCGCTGGTGTTTGGTGGTATTGCGCTAGTGTTGGCGTTGCTCGTGTTCCGGATCACGGCGGTGTCGCTACCGATGTTGGTCGATCAACGAGTCGATGCCATCAATGCGGCCCTCGCAAGCTGGCGGGCTGTTGGTGATAACTGGCCAGCCATGAGCCTATGGGCGGTTCTGATTGCGGTATTGACGACAGTCGGTATTCTGACCTATTTCGTCGGCCTGATCATCGTCACCCCCATCCTCGGCTATGCCAGCTGGCATGCCTATCGCGAAACCTTGATCCCGGAATCGAAAGAAGCAAGCGGTCGTGATACGGACATTTAAAGAGCCCGCGGCATGACCGGCCTGGTCTCAAGCGATGAGCACCAGATCCTCCTCCAACTCGCTGTCGCGCTCACGATCGGGCTGCTGTTCGGCCTCGAGCGCGGCTGGCACGGCGAGCAGGACGACGATCACAAAAAGCTAGCTGGCGTTCGGACCTTTGGCCTGATCGGCCTGCTCGGCGGTGTTGGCGGCGTGATGGCCCAAGTGCTCACGCCCATCGTCCTCGGCTTCCTATTCCTGGCGCTAGCTGCGGTCGCGCTCGGCAGCTACCTGTTTCATGCCCGCGAGACGGACGCAATCGGCAGCACCACGCTGATTGCCGAGCTGCTCGCATTTGCGCTGGCCGCACTCTCGACCCTAGGTCATGAAACCGAAGCCGCATCGGCCGCAGTCATCGCAACACTCCTGCTCGGCTTCAAGCCGCAGTTGCATCGCTGGCTGGCGCGGCTCGAGCAAGCCGAGCTACAGGCGACCCTCAAACTGTTGTTGATCACCGTGGTCCTGCTGCCGGTCTTGCCAGACCAAGGCTATGGACCAGCCAATGCCCTCAACCCCTATGAACTCTGGTGGTTGGTGGTCTTGATCGCGACGATCTCATATGTCGGCTATTTCGCCATCAAGGTGTTCGGGGCCAATGCCGGTGTCGCGCTCACCGGCCTCCTCGCCGGACTCGCCTCCTCGACCGCACTGACGCTGCAGATGGCACGCATCGCACGTCGTCAGCGCGCACAGGCAAACCTGATCGCGACCGGCATCCTGATCGCCAACACCACGCTGTTTCCGCGCATCCTGGTCATCGTCGCGCTCCTGAAGCCCGCGCTGGCGCTCGCATTGGCGCCGCCCCTGATCGGCATGACCTTGCTGACCCTGGTGCCAACCCTGGTGTTCTGGTTGCGCCGCGGAGCGCCGCTCGAGGCCGGCGCGCTACAGGTCAGCAACCCCCTCGCCCTAGGCCAGGCGCTGCGTTTCGGGCTGCTGTTGGCGGTGGTCATGCTGGTCGCGCGTATCAGTGCTGAGATCTTCGGTAGCGCTGGCTTGCTCGGCGTCGCCGCGGTCTCCGGTGTCGCCGACCTGAATGCGATCACGCTCTCGATCGCCCGCATGGAGCTGGAACAGATTGGTCAACGCACGGCGCTGATTGCCATCCTCATTGCCTTGACCACCAACGCCTTGTTCAAGACCCTGCTTTGCACAACGATCGCCGGCCCACGACTGGCTTGGCGCATCGGCCTATCGCTCAGCGCTGCCCTGCTCGCTGGGTTCGCGATTGTGCTGTCCGGCTGCGACAGCGCGCAGTGGATCGCGCGCATGCCGCTGCCAATGGCTGATTGGCACTGACCAGAAGCGGTCATTCGCCGGTGTCAGCCATGGCGTGCGCACATCAGCGATGTGCCACATCAGCGCTGAATGTCCGGATTTTGATCGCCTAAGTCGCCATAAACTTCAGCTTCATCACTGTGCGGCGGCGGCTCGTTCTCGAGATCCGGCGTCAGCGGTGCGTTGCCCTCGACGATCTCATCAGGATAGACCTCCGCACCAGCCGGGTCCGCTGCCATGCTCGGATCATCGGCTTGCGGCTGCAGACGGTTGCCACGGTCATCGATCAGATCGGGGTTGTCTTCGGCAAGTCCTTGGTACTTCTCGGTGGCCTGCTCGCCGATCGGCTCCGCGGCGAAGGCGCTACCAGCGGCCAGCATGATCGAAGTGACGACAGAGATTGAAAAGAATGGGGTTAAGCGTTTCATCAGAAACCTCCTAGTGTCAGAGTGTCTGTAAATCGAACAACTCCCAGTGGCGAACCGCCAGCAGAAGCTGATCATCTATCACGCAAGTCATGCGCCAGGATTGATGAACGCCTGATCGATCGCGCCCACAAGGACTTCGGCTGGAGCCGACGAGATCGGCGACAGACGCAACCGGCTCAAAGCAACCCGTGTTTCGGCAAATGCACCGATACCGCAGGCAAAGGGTGGACTCTGCGGATTTTCAGCCGCTAGCCCGCGGCCCCGACACTGGCCACCCAACGCACAGGACTTAAACCCCTCGGATACCGCGCATCGATAACTGGTATGCAATCTGCCTGATCTGCTTGAGCGCTTGAGCGGTTTGCGAAGAACCCCGTCGCTGAAGCCATCAACCATCAACGACCAAGATGCCGTAAGGTTTGCTGCGCTGATGCCCCTGTGGGCGGGGTTCCGGATCACCGGCGCGCTGGCGCCTGATCCAGGCTCTGGCGGCAGGGGCTCAAAGACGCGCGCGCGGCGCGAGTTGAGGATCAAGCCAGAGGTGTCTCGAACAACCGCTCTGGCAGATGGGCTCGAACACCCTCGGCATCATAGCGAGTCAGATCTTTGTCGATCTCGAGCACAACCTGGCGAGCCGCCTCATCCGACAAACTCTTGCGGAGCAGACCGAGGAAGGCCGGCGGCGCCACCAGCCCAAGCATCTCGAAGCGATGCTCAGTTCTCGCCTGATCCAGGATCTCGGTGAGCCTTTTGGCGAAGCGCTGGGCCTCGACCTCGCCCGGTTGTGTGCTCGGCTCAAGCGCGTGGCGTCCTTCCCCACCCGAGTCGAACGCCCGACCTGGGCGATCAGTGACCAGATCCTGGTCCAAGAGTCGGTTTTCCGCGCCAATGAAATCGCGCAGCTCAGTGAGCGGACCGGTCGGGCTCTCCGCCGCGTAGAGCGCGGCACGACCTTCATCGGCGACGATCAACCAGAGTTTAGAATTGGGCATAATAGACCTCCACATCAGCGCCCGCGCTCAACAGGTGTCGAGCGCGGGCCTGTCTTGTTCGAGTCGCTCGGCGAGTCGCTCGGATAGGTGGCCAAGCGAAGCAGCCGGGCCCGATCAGCTGCCGCTCGACAGGGTGACCACTGAATCGGCGACCAGCTCGCGACCCTCGAAGAGATCGTCATCGATCTGACCGGTCACACTGACTCGGTCACCGACCTTAATCTTCTGATAGCCCTCGTCGTCAAGCGGGTTATAGGCCATGTCCTCGACCTCGACGCGCACTTGGCGCAAACCGGTATCGACGACGAACTCCTCGGAGCTGACCTCGGTCACTGTGCCCTGAACCGTTGTCGCCGAGATCACCACCGGCGTCTGGACGGTAACGATGACATCGTTGATAGCCTCATCATCAAAGGCCGATGCGTAGAAATAGGTGTCGATGTTCTCGACATAGACGCTGCTGGCCTCGAGCGTCCGCGCCTCGAACAGATCATCGTCAATGCGGCCGTTGACGGTGACCTTATCGCCACTGACCAGCTTATAGCCGTCGGCATCGCGATCGCCGTCATCCATCTCGACGGTCATCAGTCCCTCGCCATAGTCGAGCACGAAGGCGTCATTGGTCACGCTCTCGACGGTCCCGCTGACACTGATCCAGCTGTCATCGGGGGCGGCCGTCGGGTCTTGAGCCCAGACCGCCGTCGCGCCTGTCAACGCCAGCGCCAGTGCAGAGCTCGCCATCATCTTGGTCTCGAATCGCATAGGAATCTCCATTGGTTGAATCGACTGATCACGGCCAGTCAGTCAGCGCCAACCTAGGCGCCCTGACTCACCCGCAAGCTTGTCTCGGGCGGCCGAATCGCGATCGGCCTGCCCACCGGAGTCACAGCAACAGCGGTGCCAAGTCGTCGCTAGCCGTCTTCATAGGCAATCGCAAAGGAACCAACTCAGGCGCCGAGCCCAAGCGCTTCCGGGGCCGTGGCCTTGCGCCTTGCTCCCAACGCTCGGCGTCACGAGAGCGACGATCCCCCTCACCAGCAATGCCCGACTCCCAATGCCCGACTCCAGCACCAGGTTGCGATTTCACCCAATCGCGGTCGATTTGCCCCGTTCAGCGTTGGGACTGCGTTGGCATCATGCCTCATTGAACCGCAATCACCGGTTCAGCTCCTTCATGATTCGATTCCGGAATGCCTTGTGCATGTTAGATCGGTGCTTGTTGAACCAGCGCTTGTTGAACCTAGAAAGAGCAGTTGACCGCTTAGCCTCACATGCAAGGGTCTAATTTTGCTCGTACTCTGGAGGCATTGGAGAGTCACCCGTCTGGTGAACGGCGCTACGGCCGCCAGGGCACGCCCCGCGCGGCGCCCAGCTGCGTTACAACGCGTTGGAATAGAACGACTATTCCGCCTCGTTGTGCCTTGCTGGACACCACGCGGGACGCACCCTGACGGCCGTTCAACTGCTCTTTCTAGGTTGAACGGACCCAGTTGAGCTGGACCCTCAACCCATGACCATCCTTTGCAACGAATTTGCAACGAAAAGGAGGCGCCCCCTCATGACCCACCAGATGACTCACCAGAGTGAACAGATCGAAGCCGTGCGCAAGGCCTGGCACGATGACCCGGACATTGGCGAGCTGGCCGATCGACTGCATCTCATTCCGCGCGAGACCGAGCCGGCCTGCCAATGGCGCGTTGTTGGCGAGGTTCCCTCGATTGCTGCACGGCGCAAAGCCACGCAACTCGCACGCGAAGCCCTAGCGACGGCTGACGTCGAGGATGACGTCTCGCTCGAGCCGGCGATCCGTGAGTCGGATGAAACGCTGGCTGCCGAGGTGGTCAGTACCCTGCGCGCTGAGCCCTTGCTCACCGAGGTTCGTGTGATGGAATCCGGCGACCGCCCGCCAGCGCTCGCCCAGCCCTGGATCGGGGTCATCGCGAGCGCTGGCATCATCCACTTGGGCGGATGGGTGCCTGAGCTGTCGCTGGCAGCGCTGGCTGAAGGCGTGGCCTGGGAAACCGGTGCCTGCCGTGACGTGCGTAATCTGATCAGCTATCAGCCGCTGAATGAGAACCCGGACGAAGCCATTGCTGAAGCGGCGACCACCCTGTTGCGTGAGCATCCACGACTTGGCGATCAACCGATTCATGTCGAGATCAGGCTCGGCGAACTGACCCTCAGCGGGACCGTGAGCGACGACAAGAAGTGGCAGCTCGCCGAATCGCTGTGCTGGTTTGCACCCCATGTGCGTTCCGTCGACAACCAGCTCGAGATCTCGGGCGAGCTGACCTGAGCTCGAGCACGCGCGCGTGCCGCCTGCATGCAGATTCTGCCGTACAGCGTCGTCGTCGCGCTGGCAACTGGACTCGTCCGGCGCGCGCAAAGGCGAGGGCACCGTCAGTCTCGCATCATTGGGCACGAAACCTGCGTGCCATCGCCTAGGCTATTCCGACAATGGCGTCATGGGGCGCCGGAGAGATCAATTGTGATGCGCTGGATTCGCGCCGCCTGGCTTGGGCAGCTACCACTGTGGGTGACCTACTGGATTCTCGGGGTCGGCGGCAACATGAGCTTCGTCGCGCTCTTACTTGCAACCTATGGCATCGCCGGACCAGAGGCGCAACCGCTGCTCTGGGGCCTCTATCTGGGTTCGCTGATCTGGTTCGTCTTCATCTTCGGCGCGATCTGGCGCGCGGCCGGGGTCTATCCAGGTCGCCGCCTTTGGCCGCTGCTCGCCAGGTTGGGGGTCTCGATTGGTGTCATCAGGATGAACATGGAGGCATGGGTAATCGCGAATCTACCCGCTGTTGCCCAGCACTTCACAGCCCGTTGGTTAGAGGCACTCAGCGTATCGGCACCTGTCGGGTGATTTGACCCCGCCAACGGTTGATTTGCACCGCCTGTTCAACGCCATGCCCCTCGATCACGAGCGCAGGCTCACGGCTGCGCGACCTGGATTGCCAATTGCAAGGACGAAGATGACTCGTTGGAGCACTACCGCTTCTCAGCTCGACTTTCGCCATTTTTACCGGCTCGCAAGCCTTTTAAAAACAATGGCTTGCGCTGTGGAGAAAAATTAGCGAGGGGTCTACTTTTGAGGTTCAGGCTTCCCGACCCCCTCCAAATTTTCGGACTCTCGGCTTTTCAGATAGTTAGCGCGCCGGGAGAACGCCAAAATGGCCAAAGTCGAGTTCTCAGGCGCGGTTTCATCTTATCGACACTGGAGACATCGCCATGATCCAGCTCTCTTTGCAGCCAATCCTCGCCCTCGTCGCCGGCATTCTGATCCTAGTGCAACCCAAATTCCTGAATTACATCGTGGCGATCTATCTGATCGTCGTCGGCATCCTCGGATTAGCCGGTGGCTTCTAGCTGCCCCCCTTTGGCCGGACGAGCAATCGAATGACCATCCCGTCAATCCGTCGCTTTCGGCCCATCACTTTTGATCCAATCGCAGTGATAACTCAATAGCAACGACAATCTAAGGAGTCAAACGCCATGAAGAACAACATGAAGCTCGGCCTTGTTATCGTCCTCGTCGTTGTCGTCGGCTTTCTTTACCTTCGTTGGGGACCGAAATCCTGGGAGGTACAGATTACCGGCGCCACCGGCGACGGCCGGGACGTCCAATATCGCATCGAAACCGTTGAGGCTGGCACCGCCGACACCTTGATCTTCAGAAACGAAGACGCCGGCTTTACGCCACCTTACTTCAAGTTCGACTCCGCACGGCTACAATCCATCGCCCGCCGTGTTGGCCAAGCGTGCCCCGAGAAGGCGGTGCACATCAATGGCTATGGACTCCGTATCACCTGGCTGAGCATGTTCCCAAATGCCGTCTCCATCGACGCTCCGGAACGCTGCCGAAAGGCGCCCAGTGAAAACGCTGCCGTCCATCAATAAGCCAATGCCATCCGCTAAGACAGCTGAAGCTGACACTCAAGCCAGTGCCTCCGCACCTGGCCGAGCCGCCGAATCGCCCTGGGTCATTCCAGGCCACGGCTGGTGGCAGATCGCGCAGCGTGTTGTGCACCGTTTCATCAACGCGAATCTTGGACTCGTGGCCGCGGGCGTTGGCTTCTACAGTCTGCTCGCGCTCTTCCCTGCCATCGTAGCGCTGGTGACGATCTATGACCTGGTGTTCGACGTCAGCCAAATTCAAAGTCAGTTCGACGCCCTGGGTGGCCTGCTTCCGGCGCAGGTGCATGACCTCATCTCCGCACGGCTCGAGAGCGCTGCGGACAGCCGCCAGCAGACGCTGGGCTTCGGCCTCGCCGGAGCGGTGCTGTTGTCCTTTTGGGGCGCCACCCGCGGCACCCGAGCCCTGATCATCGCGCTCAACATCGCCTACGACGAGCAGGAGGAGCGGAACTTCTTCCTCTTGAACCTAATGGCCTTTGGCCTGACGATCTTCCTCGTGTTGGTCATTGCAGTCGCCATCATTGCGACTGTCGCCGTGCCGATCATCATCAACCTGGTGAGCCTTGGCACCATGCCCGAAGTGCTTGCGGTCTGGCTGCGCTGGCCACTGTTGGCGCTGGTGGGCCTGTTCGCGTTGGCGATGCTCTACCGTTACGGGCCGTCACGGCGCGCCGCACGCTGGCGCTGGCTGCCCCCTGGCTCGCTCGTGGCCGGGGTGCTCTGGCTCGCGGCCTCCGGGCTGTTCTCGTTCTACGTCGCCAATTTCGGCGCCTACAATGCGACCTATGGCTCACTCGGCGCTGTGATCGTGCTTTTGCTCTGGCTGTACCTGTCAGCGGTTGCGGTGATCGTGGGCGCCTCGATCAACGCCGAGACCGAGCGCCAGACGCTTTACGACAGCACCATCGGCGAAGCAAGACCGCGCGGAGAGCGCGGTGCCGAGGTCGCCGATCGCCTCCCGGGCGAGTGATCCAACCGGCCGCAACGGGAGCATTGACTGGCTCTGCTTGTCGCGCTTTGATGCGCCAGTGTTGATGATGCCGATCGTCGGCTTTCTGCCGGCTGATGACCCAGACGCGCGCCCTTGCGGGCCAGGTCGAGCGGGCTTCGCGATGGTGCTGTCTGATTACCAGCAACTTATCGCTGGCCTGCCACGGAAACGGGTTGAATGACGTTGACAGGGAAGGATCTGCCTCTCGCGAGGGCGGCCAGCCGCCGCAGCGATGCACCACATCGCTGCTCAGTGGACTCACTTAGGGGTGTTGGGGCTGTCTTGGCTCGGTTCATTTGAACCAGCGCTGGGGGATTTGCTGCAGGCTCGGGTACCCCGAGCGTCAACGCTGATCGCAAGTACCAACCTTAACCGTGGCCCGCGCCTATCGCTTCAGAGCGATCCGGCGGGCACTGAGCGTCACAAGCACCCGGCGGCTTTGCAACTGGCACAGGACGTGCGAAGTCTATGGAGGCCATGACTGTACTCGCGAGAGGGGAGATCCCTTCTGCGCCGAGTGCACCCGGCCTACCAATGACATGATCAAAGAGGTGAAACCGATGAACTGGGATGAAATCAAAGGCAAGTGGAATCAAGTGCAAGGCCAGGCGAAAACACGCTGGGCGAAGCTGACCGACGATGATCTACTGGCCGTGGAAGGTCACAAGGATAAGCTGGTCGGCAAGGTCCAGGAACGTTACGGCATCACCAAAGAAGAAGCAGAGCGACAGGTCGACGAGCACCAGTGGACCTAACGCCTAAGATCGAGAGGGGCGGCCCCTAACCGCCCCCGCAGTCAGTGAGGCGGCCTCTAGCCGCCGCCGCAGCCTGTCATGGCTCTTCCACATCACCGCTGGACGTCTCTGGATTCTTATCGCCAAAGTCGCCGTGGAAGTCAGCTTCATCGGCGTACGGCGGCGGCTGATGCTCGAGATCCGGCGTCGTCTCGCTGATCAGCCGATTCATGTGATCCTGCGCGAGCAGTTCATGTCCTCGACCAAGTGCGCAGGCGCACCGGGCCTCGGGTGATCGACGCCGAAGATGAGGAAACCAGGTTTACCGACCTTTCCGCCTCAAAAAGCGCACGAGCAGTCCACAGACTGCCAACCTGCCGGCGACCCTGCATCCCAGCAACCAGGCTATCATGACGCGCAAGATCGAATTGGCCGCGCCGGGGAATGAGGACTGCGGCGCCTGCCCCACCAACGTGCCGGAACAGTTCCGCGGTCCCTGCTCGGCCAGCGACCAGGGGTAAGGCGATTTCTGTCAAATCTCATACCGCCTTGCTTGTCTTTTCGCTCGCCTTCTGCGTCACGTTGTCGGTCACATAGCCCGGCTATGCTCCCGACAACGATTCTTGAAGGCAAACGAAAATCCTACGCAATTCGGTACGAGCTTTTCCGGCAATCGCCTAAGTAGACTGACAGGCGTCGTCCGCTGGATGTGCTGCCTGTCCTCGGCGCTGATCTGCTCCGGACGCCATCGCCGCCAGCAACGCACTGCCGAGGACTGACATCGACCGCCCTTTGACACGCATGGAACAGCTCGCAACATCGACGCACGCCCTCAAAGCACCGTTGCAAGCCTGGCTCGCCGAACGCCGACACAAGCGCAGCGACAGTCCTGAGCACCACCCTCGGCTGCACTATGCCTGGGATGCGGACGCAGCCGTTCTGCTCGTCGACTACTCGCCACTGCTCGGCATTGAGTGCCTGCATGCGGTCAGTCACTGGGCTTCGGGCTTCGCCACCCTGCGCTATGCCGAGGGGTTGCTTGAAGCCGCCTGCATCCGCGATCTGTGGCTACCGTTTCAACGCGACCATGAAGACAGCGCATTTCGGCACTGGTTTGCGACTCTGCCCGAGGATCTGGCCGAGGCCTTGGAGAAGCTGCCAGCTCGCCGCTAT
>NZ_JAYESN010000074.1:0-21546 GCF_034860625.1 Lamprobacter sp. | reverse complement strand
ACAATATGCCCGCGCACATGGAGAAATGACATTTCAATTGAGAAGCTTTCTAATATTCGGCAATCAATTGCACCAGATCATCTTCCTTGGCTATTCCGCAGGTTGATTACTATCAACGAACTAAATAGAGATCTTATATCGTTTTGGAGGCATGAAAACATTGGGCTTATTGATGCGGCCAATCCGTTCCAAATAAACATATGCATGAGTGTTGGTTTAATTAATTACAACGATATTTCTATAGAAAAACGCAATCAAATAATTAAAGAAATGTCAGCTCAAGACGTCACCTACTTGCTTTCGAAGAAACTTATATCGTTATCTGATATACCAGAAGCAAAAAGAATCGACTTTATAAAGAACATGAATGCTGAATACGCAAGCCGACTTGTGGATCATAGAATAATAAAAATTCACGAAATTCCGGAAACTAAACGTCAAGAACTTGTTGAAACGATGACTGCCGCTGACGCGCCCTATTTGATTAAAAGCCGCATAATTGATCTAAGCGAAATCCCCGAAACAAAAAGGCAACAATTAGTTCGCGAAGTGATGACTGAAGATGCTAGTCGTTTAATTTGGCAAGGAATAATTAATATCGATGATTTCACAGATGAAAAAAGACAAGAGCTACTAAAAAATATGACTCCTCGCAGTGCCAGTTGGCTCGTCCGGCAAGGTGTTTTCAAGCCTGATGAAATTCCTAACTGGAAACGAAAAGAAATTCTTTTAAATATGTCCGCGAATGAAGCACCATGGCTTTTACAGCAAGGAGTAATTTCAAAAACTGATGTTTCTGAAAGAAAAAAACAGGAAATTATTGAAAAAATTTCACCAAAGAACTTGCAACCGCTAATAAAATCGGGACTAATCGGAATTGAAGAAATCCCCGAGGAGAAACGTCAATATTTGCTCGAAAAAGCTTTCAATATACAAGCTTTTTCTTTTTCATCTTTAGAAAACAGTGAATTTACTTCTGAACTAAATGCGGTGCAGGATCACATTGATTTTCGGCTTGCAGCTGAGTTTGTTTCGTCTGGGATCTTGAAGCCACAAGAACTGCAGAATATCAGCAATAAATTGATTTCTCAATTGACTCCCGCTAGTGCACAGTGGATGGTTAGCGCCGGAATAATTAGTTCTGACCAAATTCCGGATGATAAACGAAAAGCATTGGTCGAGCAAATGAATGCCGAGCAATGTGACTGGCTTGTGCATCACAAAGTTATCCGACCTGAACAGATACCTTTTCACAAGCGACAACAATTACTTTCTGAAATTGACGCTTATCGTGCACGCTGGCTAGTAGGCCAAGGCGTAATTCACCCGCATGAAATACCTAAAGAGAAAATACTTGAGTTTATTGATCAAATGAATTTTGAAGACGCCTTGTGGCTTATTAGGCAGGGCGTTCTCTTAGTAAACCAGATACCGGATAGTCGACGAGAAGAACTTGCTAAATCAGCAGTGGAGGATTTGGCAAGCGTTTTCCGTTCAGACAATGAGCAGAATATGCTCCAATCTAACCCGGGAGAGAATAATCAGTGTGTCGATATTCTTTTTGGACTCATTGATGCAGAACTCGTTAAGCCAGCTGATATTAAAAAAATTGATGTTATTTTTTTATTAAATCAAAAATATCTAGGAATCAATCGGCTGGCAATGCTTTTATCGAAAAATTTTATTTCCAAATCAGAAATACCGCAATCTAAGATTGTTGAATTGTTACAGACTGCTGGAGCAGCGGAGCGGCGCATTTTCGCTGAGATCGGCGTAATATCTGATAGCCAAACCGGAGAAGTTATTCAGGAGGTTGGTTTGAGCCAAGAAATTGGTCAACGGTACACAAAAGAAGAGATCCAAGAGGATTCTCGTCGATCCATTGTGCAACAAGAACTAAAGGATGCAGCTTGGGAAATGGTTGTAATTCACTTGAATCCTGATGGTTCCTCTGGTTTCGCATCGCAACCTAATTTTGCCTGGAATATCTTTTTTCTTAAAGACCGACTTATTCTCGAGGACAACATCCCGTTACGAAAGGGTGATACGCTAACAGCCGAGGTTGGCGTTACTTTTAATCGCAAACGGAATGAGTGGAACTTCGCCATAAAAAGTGGCAAACGAATTCTTTGCTGTCAAAGCGAAGTTCCAAACTGGTGGCAAGCCTGGCAATTCTTTGCCCCACGCTGGGAAATGGCTGCCGAGGGGCGATATCTTTTGCAGCCTGATATTTTCAATAAATTACAAAGCGAAGGTTTCGATACTCAGCGCCTGCGCTGCTGGAACCCAACCGAAAAAGACGGGCGACGAATCAAACTAGCCAATGATTTGGTTAAAATTGCATTGAAAGAGCCTGCTGAAAAATTACCGCTGCGAAAAGATCATTTAGGCCAACAGCTTGCGGGCAATGGCGTTTGGGCGGATTTACGCCAACTCGCTGAAGCATATCTTGACGGCAAAAAAATGCTGTCTCCATTAAATAAAAATCCTATTACAAAATCCGCGTCGCACGCCGATAAACAAAAGCCCAGCAACTCTTCTCAATTGGCAAAACCAATGGCGCCAAAAGCGCACGAACGACGAGCAGTCAGCAAGCCTTTACAAACGAACAATATCAAGTTGAAGCCGATCATACCGGTTCAGGTTGATTTTTCAGCATTTATTACGACATCTACTGAAATAACAATCTATATCGACGAAGCTTGGACTAATCAAGAATCGGCCATAAAAAATAGCGAGGGCGTGATTGCTGGCGTTATTTGCAAGGGGCCACCTAAACAGCAGTATGCTGATTTGCCATCGGTGGCGACACACAGCGCTACTGATGAATCAATCTCACACCAAGCAATCAAAAATTTACTGAATTGTTCAAAGTGCATCCCTTTTATTTTTCCTATTCGCATGGTACGGGAAGATCAATGCGCTCAAAAATATTATGAATTGCTTCTACAACATGCGATAAGACTCTTGTGCGGCTGGCTGATGCGGCCAGAAAAGAAAACTATCGTATCCATTTGTTGTGAGCGTATTTATCAACATCGCGAGGGAAAGGATGGTACCGCATTTGTTCAAGGCGGCTGGTTAGTCAACCCCGTGCGCTTCGGGCATTGGAAATTGGCTTCCATGCGCTGGACAGAAAAAGATTTTGGTTATCTCCCTTACGCTGACCTGCTTGCCTATCTGACACACGAACATACAGATGCAAGTCGCCGCCTCGGTGCCTTGGCAAACTATAAACAACTCCCCGGCTATGTCCCCTTCTCGCTGGAACTGGTGCCACGCCTGGAACGGCTGGAGCACCTTGAGACTTCGGCCAATCTCGACGATGTCATCGAATTCGCTCTAGAAACCGGTGACAGCCCATTCGGTCAACTAGTGATGAAAGATCTTGCCAAGCGTCTGGCAGCACGCATGGATTTGCAACAGCGTTTGCTGGAAACCCTGGAGGCGCGTTATCGCGGCAAGGCGCGTGAACTAAAGCAACTGCGCCGGGCGCTCACAGCAGTGCGCACCTTGATACCGGCGCTGCCCCAGGATGCGAGTCCACGGATGCGCTTGCACTGGTATTTGCTTGCCCTGCAGGACGCCAATCACGATGGCGACCCGGAGCGCATTCGCGCTACGGCGGGTGACTATCTCAAGGAACGCCAGCAGCTCAAGCAAAACGACCGGGAACTCTGCGCTGATGCAGACCTGAATCTGGCAGTACATTATTCGGATCGTTGGGCCTTCGGCCATGCGGAGGTTACCGTCGGCGAATGGATTTATGACCCGCACTTTTCGGTTCTACCGCCGCGCCAGCAGGGACGCTTTTACAGTGCCCTGGGTCAGTATCGTGCCATGCAGGGCGATGCCGAGGGAGCGGATGGGTTTTTCATCAAGGCACTTAAACTGTTCGATGAGGCACTCATCACCAAAGAGGAGCGCGAGGCGGAAAGCGATAAAACCAAGATTTATCGCGCGATCAATGCCATCGATGGCTCCTTGCGCGTCGCTCCGCTTGCTCTGGAGGCCGTATTCGGTCCATTGACCTTAACCGTGGCTGAACAATTCGCTGCAGATGGGTCGGTGGAGCGCGAATATCAGCATCATCTCTTAGTGCGAGCGCTGAGCCTGCGCCCCGACTTGTCAGGGGTACGCGATACCTATTTGGGCGCGCGCGAGCAGTGGCAGATGGGTCATGCCCAGCATCCCTGGCCCAGCATCCATGGTCATCGGGCCTTTCTGCTCTGGAATCACGGAGAGCCCGATGATCATCAAACCGATGAATCCGCTAGAGCGGCATTTGATCAGGCGATTGTCGTGGCGATTCAGGATCAACACGGGCCGACGGTGAAACTTATCGGTGCGCTTTGGGCCACGGTCGCCGCCTGCTGCTACGCAGATTGCGACTATGAAACCAATGCACGCGATTTGCTTGACCAAGCGCGCATCCTACCCGATGCGGAGGCGTCGATTGCCACCCTGGAAGCGGTCTTGACGGCGCCCGACCCTGATCGCATCGGCGAGGCGTTCTCAGCTTTGCCGTTCAATTACCGTTGATCCTTATTTCGAGTCTGCCGCCGACTCTCCATTAACGGATACACTTTTTTGCGATGACAAATACCGAGAACGAAAATCTCATCACCGTTGATACGAAAAACGATCCGATAATCGCCAACCCTGAGTTTCCAATATCCCTTGAGTGTTTTCCTTAACGGCTCTCCATAGGCTTCCGGTGACTGCATGAGGCGCTTTTCGATAGCCGCTTTGAGACGCTGGCGGAGATTCTCATTAATCTCCGGCAGGTCTCGTTTCTTGACATCCGGATGATAGAGAACGGAGAACGCCATCTCAAGTCCAGACATCCTCATGACTCATTGCCTGAGCGCGATCAAATGTCTGCTCGCGTTCGGCGGCAAACTGAGCCAGCGCCTGATCCTCTCGCATCTCCAATGCCTCTTTCAATAAATCTCGAGTGAGCATCGACAACGTCAGCCCCTCTTCTTTGGCAAGCTCTTGCAGCGCGGCGTAGAGTGGCTTCTCGACAGCAACATGGATATTTGAAATACTCGAAGTCATTGATGGCCTTCCTGTCATTGCATTCGGAGTAGATCATGGTCGCAGCCCAAGAGGCTGCGCCATGATGGACGAACCAACGGCTAGCGGAAGTTAAACGGCAGCACGTCCCGCAACAACCCCAGGGGATCCACCGGCTTTTGCTGCGCTGCTCGCAGTCGGTCGATGCGCGGCTGAGCCAGAGGCAACTCGCTGGCGAGTTGGTCGAGTCGGGCAGCGGCCTCCGGCCAAGGCGCGCCCCAGCCCACTGCAATCGTCCGGCAGCAGGCGCCAATCAGACGCACCACTGGTCCACTGTCATCCGCAAAGCCAATCCCCGCACCGTCGAGCGCCAGTTCCCGCGCGGCGTCCGCATCCCGCGCGTGCAGCAACATGCCACGATAGAGCTGGATCAAGGGCCAGGGATGCCCCTCAGCCGTGCCCCAGTCCTCGCGGTGGGCCAGGTACTGTTCGGCCAGTCCGGCATCTGGCCGATGCACCAACCAACGCAAGGCGAGATGGTGAGCGTACTTGTCATCGTTCGACACCGATGCAGCGAGCCTGTCCAAGGCTTGCGGTAAAGCACCGATCACGGCCTCAACCGCCTGACGCACAACGGCATCATCCCGCGTGGGATCATCCATCAGCGCGATCGCACGATAGGTGTTGGTCTGACCCTTTTCCTTGCGCGCCATTTCTGGGTCAGATAATTGGTCAAAACTCGCCAGCGCCTCATCGAAGTAGTGCACGGCGAGGGCCGGATCGCCAAGAAATGCCGCATGCTGGCCAAGGCTGGAACGCACCTGCCCCCAGTAGCGCAGACCGGCGGTGGCCTTGGGGTCCGCCTGCATGCCGGTCGCTGGTGGCTGGGAGCCCAGCAATTTTTGCATTAACCCGCGCAGTTTGCTCTGGGGCTGGCTGCTGGTGGGCGGATTCCAACGCGCCAGTGCACGCCCGGCTTGCTCGAAGTCGTACTGGTTTGTCGCGGTGACCGCCAGGTTCAGCTCAGCACGGCAGACCAGACGGGCATCCTCATCAAACAGCCCATCGGCCAACGTTCGCATCTCCTCGAGCCAAGGCTGTTCGGTCTGCCCCAGATGATTGGCACGCCCCAATTGCGCGGTGAGCCAAAGTAACCGCATCGGCGGTGGCAACGCCTGATCGGTGGGCTTCCAGCGATCCAGCCAAATGACCTGACGTCCAAGCAGGGGCAGGTTGAGATTGCGGCTATCGAAATGCCCCATCAGGTGATCGAGATAACGCCGCCACAGACTGGTATCGCGCGCGGCAGCGGTGCCGAGCCGCTCGAGTAATGTGGCAACCAGGCTTCCCGGCTGCTCAGACTCCGGCGTTGCCAGCAGGGCTGTCCAGTCGGCGCCTTCCAGCGTGCGCCCCCGATCCATCCATTCCAGCATGCGCCCGAGGAACTCGGCATCGCCGCCCAGGAGACAGGTCCCAGACAGCCCCGAAGCTGCAAGACAGGCGCGGGAATGTTCGGAACTGCCCGAGGCGACGAACGCCAACGCATCCACATAGCCGTTGTACGGCGAATCCTGCTTGGTAATGGTGCGGATGCTCAGGTCCACCTGTTGCGCACGCTCAGGATAACCTTCCGCCAGACGCAGGCGTGCCTGTTCGGCCACGGCTGGCCATTGGGTACCACCCTTGAAGACCCGGCCGCGCTGTTCGATCAGCACCTCGATCCGCGTCAATCCGTCGAGCGGCATCAGGCGCAGTACCAGATCGATTAAACGAATCACGCCGAACGCCCAGCGCTCCCCAGGCGCCTGCGGGAGCTGCTGCACCGTGATGCCGATCACACCCACCGGTGCATCCAAAATGCCCTGCACGACCCGGTCGATCTCGTCGATACCTTGATCAACCGCATGCCAGCCGGTCGGCAGCGATGCGAGCCCATGACCTGTGGCGGGAAGCAATAGACCAACGAAGCGGCCTAGAGTGCGGTCACGCTCGCTCAGCCGACCTGCCTCGGCGCCGAACTCGCTACCGGTTTCGTCGATCAGCAGCTGCCAGGCTGATTGGGGCTCAAGCGCACGCAGATCGCGTGGATGCCACGCAGTTGATTTGGCGAGTGGCAACTCGGTCTTGCCGAGCGCTGGCAGCGGTTTGGCCGCTGCTGCGCTGACTTGCTGAGGCGCCCGTACCTTGGAGACCGGTTGGCCCTGGCGTCGGCGTTTGCCAGCATCCGCGCCGCGCTTGGCGGCGGACGCCGCGTTTCTGGCCTTGGTCCAAGCCTGGCCCGCAAGATCAGGCCGGCGGTCATTGAGTTGCTTTAATTTTTCCAGAAACACTGGGTCGGTAGCGAAGGACTTCCCAAGTCGCTTGCCGAGATTATAGAAAGCGTTGAGCAGATTCTCATCTCCTCGGCCCAACTTCATGGCCTGATCGATCTGGGACTGGCAATCCGGATCAATGTCTAGGCAAGCGGACTGCAATGACGGAAGTTCTGCACCGCCATCGTCCTGCCACGAAGAGACATAGTGACGCAGTTTCTTGAGTGCGAACTCCAAATCCGTCGGAATCGAAACGCAGTTGGCTTTGGCAACCGCAAAGCCCCAACGATCTTTTGCATCGTCAAAATTGAGCTTCACCTCGACATCAACGATAGTGAATGGCTTTAGCTTGCCATTCTCGGCCCACGGCCCTAGGTTTCGCGTGGAAAAAAACACACCATCTGGAAATTCGGCATGAGCAAGAAATCCAAAAACACGTTCGGACGGCTGATTGCCATCGATCGTCATTCGCCACCGCACGCCCTTCAGTTGCCGCGCAATCTCCTCCCGACGCGTCTCGTCGGTCAGATCCTTACTAAAAAAGGGACCAGTGGGCTGGGGGTTGGTCTCGGTATCCGTCATCACAATCATCCTCTAGCAAAAACTTGTAGCAATTACATAATGAACGAGCGCTAGAATGCAGCCGAGCATCAGGACGTGAGCTTGTGCTCAGGCCGCTACGGCGACTCACAAACTAACCGCGCTCCTGCGCATTGGCGATTCAGCTCATTTGCCATTAGCTGATCCCCCCAGCGTTGGTTGATACCTTGCGGCTGGCCGATGCTGTCAACCGTTCGCACCGTCGTCTTGCCAGTTGACAAATCATGATGCCACAGCTCGCGCCGCAATTTCGGGCTATCAAGATGCTCCAGCACCAAGCGCGCCGTGTCAGCTGTCTGCGTATCGCCGCTGTTGAGCATCTTTTGGCACGACTGCCGAATCCAGGCATCACTCATCTGCGCCGGCGGGCCAGCGCTGAGCATCGCTGAGTCGACCTTGTTCTCGACCAGCCGGATCTCAGACACCTCTCCGTTGGCACGCCGCCGCACGAAGACCCCGTCGATGCCATGCAGACTGCTGTATTTGCTGGGGAGCTTTTCGTAGCCCTGGCCCGTCAACCGCAAAGCCGTGAGCCGATCGCCCAAGGTCCCCTTTTGGTGCGAGCTGACAAAGGCAATCACCCGGCCGTTCGCGGCCAACCGTCGCTGCGGCCAACGCATCGCCACCGCTGTCTTGGGCGGTTCCGCCTTCACCGGGATCTCCACGGGTCGCTCAGCGAACCGATCCCACAGCCGCCCGAGTACCGACCGGGCCTCGCCCGTTTCAGGCATCAGCGTCAAACCAACGGCAAGCAGTGTGACCGGAACCAGGGCGACGGAGGTCGAGCGGCTCATGGCAGGTCTCCTCATTGAATGAAAGCCAACGGACGGGATCACTGAGCGCCGATCAATCGCTGAACAGCGAAACGATGCCATAGACCCCAGCACCAATCGCCACCGCAGTCACCGCAGGCAGTGCAATCAGCCCCACGGCACCAGCGGCCATGCCCCCACCGACCATGCCGCCAATGGTCGCCAGTCCGGAGGCGCCGACGCCGTAAGCCGCGCCCAGAGCTGTCGCGCCCGCCACACCGGCGCCGGCACCTGCATAGCCAGCAATCGCAGCGGCATCGCAGGCATCGACATTCTCACAGTCCGAATACAGGTACTTGTTTTGCAGCCCTGCAACACCGAACCCGGACAGGGCGCCCGCAGCAACAGGTCCACCCGCCGTGGCGAGATTGCCCAGAATTACCGGTCCAGAGCTACCCGTCACGGAGGCAGCCGTCATCACTCCTGATGCCGTCGCCGCCGTATCCCGCACTGCGTCCACCATTTCCAGCGCCGCGCTGGTCGACGGGGGCGC
Source organism: Lamprobacter sp. (assembly GCF_034860625.1). Classification (NCBI taxonomy): domain Bacteria; kingdom Pseudomonadati; phylum Pseudomonadota; class Gammaproteobacteria; order Chromatiales; family Chromatiaceae; genus Lamprobacter; species Lamprobacter sp. The sequence continues at coordinate 12,310 of NZ_JAYESN010000074.1, read as the reverse complement.
AAAGAGCTGACCGGCCTCGAGCGCGGCATCGGTCCCGTGCGACCGCCAGCCGCCCGCCTCCGCACTGGCACTGACCACGCAGAGGGCACTGGCGCCGACGAACAGCAGGGAGAAGGGAAGGGTCTTGGCGGAATGGATGGCAGGGTGAGTGGATGCGGTCATGGCAAATCCTCCAAGGCTGGTGGCACAAATCTGGACGCTTGTTAAGCCAACACGCTGCGCGGGTGGATTTTCAGCTCGACGCCTGACTGATGGACTCCTCCAGCGGTGTTAGAATCCAACGGCTACGGTAACCAGGAGGGGGTACGATTACCCTTGAAGGACAGACGGAGACCTTTTTGATGCATCTCTACCAGCGCCGCCCAGGGCCTTATGCACCAACGCCAGACGCAGACTTCGCGCAGGGCAAGTGCTATCTCGTGAAGCAATCCGCATTGCTGTTTGGAAGCGATCGGCACGATCCTGTCGAATGGCGCGTGGTGGTCGCTTGGGCCACGCTTGGCTCACGGACCTACGTGTTTCCGGCCACAACCAAGCGACAGGCGGATTTTTTCCCGATTCCTCGCGGCAAATGTTTCCTCAAACGGCCCCATGCGGACGAACGAGACAGCTTCCTCTGCCCTCGTATTGAAGCCGTACCCCATAAAGCCCTGATCGAGTTGGGGATGCTCGACCACCCCACCCGCCTCGCCATTGCCAACTGGAAACGCGCCCAGGAGGGACGCTCGTGACCGCAAAGACGCCGAAAAAAAACGATCTCGATCGCCAGCTCAGCGACTTGTGGGGCCGGCGCGCGACCTTGTCAGAAGCGGAGTGGAAAGCGCTTTACTCCATCGTCTACCACGCCTTAAGCCCAACCTGTGGAAGCCTCCTGACCCCCTTAGGCTTATCCGCTGATGAGGCGATTCAAGACTTTTTCCAAGATAAGGTCTTCGCGCTCTCAGATCGTGCCACGAGCGTTTATCACCTAGGCGCATTGACCCTCTTCTACAAGCGCTATCTGCTCAGCCGACAGCGTGATAACTACTTGACGCGTCGCAAACATCTGCACACGAGCAGTGACGAGGAACACAATACTGACGAGGCACTCAGCCAAGCGAATACCACAGACGCCGACGACGGCGACCCCTTCACCCCATCGAACGCCTCAGACTCCACCGACGGCGACCCTCTGACCAAAGGCTTGCATGGTCTGGTTGAAGTACAGCTTGAAACGTTGTTGTCGAACAGCGCTACGAACCCACAGCCATCGCACACGCGTGACGCTGTCTCGCAATTGCTCGGGGTTGAGCTTGTTGACATCACCCGCGAGGCGCAGGACTTCCTGAACGGACGCGGACATTGGACAGCGCTCGCCAAGGAAAGCAAATGGATTCGCCTCTACTTGCGCTGCCACCAATGTCCTGAGAAAGAAGACGCGATGGCGTTGTCCCTCCTCGCCAGCAAACATCGGATTCCCTCGTATCATGACCGCGCGGTCAAGATTGGCGTGACCGTTCCGAAACAGCAGGATGCCGTGCTGGATGCCTTCCGAGCAAGCTACCGGGGCCGCTGGCTGCAACACCTCGGCATCCCCGTTGACCCCGAGCACCTCGAAGAGATGTCCCTCGCGCTGAAAATTCTCTGCCTTGTCGCGTTGAACAGTCAGGAGCCATGCTGAGCGCGTCGGTCACTGACCTGGCATCAGCCTTGGCGATTACGTCAGATAAATCGAATTCATTTCGATTCATCAAACTTAGACATGCTCGGTGCCGGCGCCCGACAGGCTTGTCCGGCGCAAGGCACCAGGAGTATTGAATATGCGCGGACTCACACCTCCCCTTACGACCATCGAAGCCAACCTGTTCGACCCCTCCCAGGCGCTGCTTCAACGCCATCTCGACGACGACCCCTCGTTATCTCCCGAACAGCGCGCATCACTGGCCGCCGACGAGCGTGTTCAACGCGACCGACACGCGTTGACGGAGACGCCTGCGGCAGACCAGACGCCTACGCCTGCGGAAGAGATCGCTCCTGTCCCGCTACCGCCCGTCCTCGCGGAGCTGGTTCGGCGGCGCATCGACGCTCAACAACTGCGCCTGCCAACCACGCCCCGACCTGGGCTGATCGTGCGTATCGATCAAGCCGTTGGCCCCGAGGGTCCGCTGGACTGGGACCTGTCACACCCCATCTATGCGCTGTTAGCGGAACCGACCGAGCAGGCGGACATCTGGTACGGCTGGCTGATGGCCCACGAAACCGACTATGCGACGCACTGGGATCTGCTGCTGGAAGAAGCCGACCAGCCCTATGAGCCGCTCGCGGCCATGGTGCAGACCTGGAATCCGGTGCATCTCTACCTGCCCGCCATCAGTGCGTCACTGGGACAACTCTCGCCACAGCGGTTGGCCGCTGTTCAAACGCTGGCCAATGATCTTGGCGACTCCCAGCCGGACGCCAGCATGGCGGCGCCCGGTACCCTGGTACAGCGCACAACCTCGGCGGGACAGCTCATCTTGACCGGTAGCCCACTCGGCGATGCCACTGATCCACGATGGCGCTATCAGGAACTCTACGGAGCGGCAGCCGATTTCGTCCGCGCCATCGCCAAGCACGCCCTGGAGCAGCGTCAGGTGCACCAAGCTCAGCCTTGGTGGAGCTCGGTGCTGCGGAACCTGAAGGCAGCCGCTCAGGCCACCGGCCTTGCCCTGAACCCGGCCCCCCTGGCCGCGCTCGGCGACGAATCGGCGCCCCAGGACCGCGACGACAGCACAGACCCTGCGAGCGCACAGACCCAGCGCCTCGGCGAACTGATCGAGCTTCGTCTGCTCCCCTCAAGCGACGGTGAAGCTGTGCAACTGCACTTGACCCTCATCCAACAGGCGCCGCTCAGTGTCGGTGTCGCGCGCGGTGATCAGGTCCGGCAGCAGGCCCTGCTGACCCTTGATGCACCCGAAGCCGATCTGTTTATCGGCGCTGACCAAGACGTGACCCTATTCATTCGCGATGAGCAGGATCAGGTCCTGTTTTCCGCCGAGCTGGCTCATGACCGCGCTGCCGACTGACCGTCTGCTCGAGGATGTCTGGATCTGGCCGGAAGCCGACGGTGTGCGCTGGTGGACGCCCAGCCACACCGAGTTCCTCAGTCTCAACAGCCCCTGCGCGGTGCCTGGCGCCGCCACCCTGCGCGCGCTGCGTGATGATCGAACGCGTTTGAACCTTCGCTATGCGCTCGCCGCACCACTGGGTGAGCGTCTCGCCGACCTGCTCAGCCAAGGGCACCGACTATGTTTGCATCTCAGCGAAGCGCTCGATACCAGTTGGCAGCAGTGCCCCTATGAATGGATGCACGCAAACGGCAACCCCGTCTTCGGCGCCCTGTTGGTGGAGCGTTATGCCGCCAAACAGGCAACACCGCTGGCGCCGGTCCATCCAGGTCGGCGCTGCGTCGTCCTGAACCTGCTCGCCTCTAATGAACCCATTCAACCTGTCGATCGCTTGCCCGCGGGCATCGCGCAGATCATCGATGGCTATCCTGCCGCGAGTTGTTTCCTCGAAAAAACGGACATCGCCGAGCTGGCGGCCTTGGTGGTCGTCTCCCACGGCACCGAGTCCTCGACCCAACAGCCATTCCGGTTACCCGACGGCCGCCATTGGACACTGCCCACCCATCGCGGCTTACCGCCTTTAGTGATTCTGCTCGCCTGTGGCAACGACCAGGGCAACCTGGTCTGGGACAGCCCCAGACTGCTCGCCGCCGGTGCACACACCTGCCTCGCGCCCCTGGGCCGCCCCTGTCCTGACGCCGCCGGCCAGTTGCTCGCCGCCCTCTTGCCCGCCTGGCAAGCCGGCGAGCCGATCGGCGATAGCCTGCTCCGTCTGCAAAGCACTGCGGATACCGCCGCCCTGCGCGGTGCCCACCTGATGCAGCTGGTTGGCCGCGCCGACTTGCGCATGAGTGCGCAGCCACGGCTTGAGGAATTCGACGACCAAAGCCTGGCAGTAGCCTGCCGTGATCAGCAGCCAGCGGCCCTGCGCGTCCTGATCGATCGGCTGACGCTGCGCTGTTTTCAGACCGAAACACCTCTGGAGGACGCCGAAAAAACGCTGCGAGGGCTGCTGAACGTCCGTGCGCTAAATGAGCCAGCGGAGCGCTGGCTATTCACCCAACTGCAGCACCAGAGCGACCACTGCTGGCTCCTCTCTCAGACCTGGGTGAAAGCCCTCGAGGCCGATTTTGCCGAGGCCTACGATCACAGCCAGATACCAAGGTTGGAACAGGCGCGGCGCAGGCTCGAACAGGCGCGGATTAGGATGCCGGCACCGGTCTATCACTACTGGTCCAAACTCGCCTATCGGCATGGACGCTACGCCCTGTCGTTGCAAGACGTCGCCCAAGCACTCACGCAGCTCGAACCGGAGAGCCGATGCACCCGCGCTGCCGGACTGATCGGGCATCTCATCAATTTGCTAGTCGATGTCAACCTGCCCGATCCGGCGGCGGTCCTGCAACAGCAATTAGAGGACTGCCTCGCGCAGCGCGTTGATCAAGAGGCACAAGACGAGCAACACAAACTCAGGGATCGTGCCGCGCGCATCGCCCTGCGCCAAGGCAAGCCGCACCGCGCTGAGACCCTCTACCAGATCAAGCGCGAAGAAAGCCGACGTCAGCAACGCAACGGAAAACGCGAGTTGGCCTGGCTGCTCTATCTTGGCGCTTGGCAAGACCCCGAGGCCGCGCGTCCTCTGGCAACTGAGGTGCATGACCTGCTAGTCGGCGCAAACCTCCTGCAGCAGGGATTTGGCCCTGGCAACGATGACTGGATCTATCTGCTGCGCGCCTACGCCGCTTGGGCCTGGCGCGCAGGCAGCCAGGATGCGGTCGATGTGCTCCACGGCTTTGAAGCGCTGTTAAGCAAGCAGCTTGTCTCGCGCGACCCCGGACCACCGGCCTTTATCATTGCCTTTTTACAGCTCTGCCGTCGCGATGGACTCGAGCTCCCAGACACCCTGCCGCATTGGGATAGCCTCGCCGTCGCCTTGGAGAAGGAACGGTATTTTTTAGAATTAGCCGCCTTCAGCGCGCTCATGGGACGACCTTCGGAAGCCGCTGACATGCTCGAACGCGTGCAAAAACAGCGGACCACGGAAACGCCACTGTGCTTTCCTGACTGGCTTGGTGACGGCAGTCTGCAAGACTGGTCACAACTAATCACAGACCGCGCGTGCTTTGAGCGTTCAGTGCTCACACCTGACCAAGCCGTTACCCCCGAGCAGCTGATGGCATCAGGAATGCTTCCGCTATGACGGAATCAGAAAGTAGTCTGTCAGTTATGTATTGCTACTTTCTTATCTGTACTTGATGGGATTGAACCAGTTGAACCTGCAGATTGCCAAGGAACTCGGCCTCAATGAAAGCGACAGTCAGTGGATGGCCGAGCAGCTGCGCGAGGGGTTCGTCGAACGGTACGCCTAAGCGGCGAGGTGGAATGCGATGAGGTGTACATCGTGGCCGGACACAAGGGTCGAGCGGAACGGATCGTGGGACGTCCATCACGCCGGCGGCGGCTCAAGGGGACTCCCGGACGAGGCACCTTGGCGAAGGACAAGCCACCCATCTTCGGCATAATCGAGCGTGGTGGGGAGGTGCGCATCGTCATGTTGGAGGATGTCAAGCAGCGCAGGATTCGTCCCCTCATCGAAGAGACCATTGCGCCTGGCACCCTAATCAACACCAACGAATACGTGATCGACGACGCCTTGCCCGCCTGGGGCTACCCGCGCAAAAGCGTTTGTAATGGTCGCGGTGAAGATGCCCGCGACGAGGACGGCGACGGTTTTCACGAGATCCATGTCAACACCATGGAAGGTTTTTGGTCGCTGCTGCGCTCCTGGCTGCGTCCGCATCGTGGCCTCTCACGGGAAAAACTCCCTCTGTACCTCGGGTTCTTCGAATTCGTGCACAACGTCAGACAACGGGGACGAGCCTTGCTGGGGACACTCCTCGAGACGTTATTACAGCCGGTAGCATGTCCTCAAAACACACAATGAGCCAATCGACTAAAGCAATGTCTGAACAACACGAAAGAAGAGATATAAACATTAATGCAGCATTCGCTGCATTAACGCGTATCGCCAAACCTGGACAGTCAATCTGTTTTCACACATCTCCCGACTCACCTGAAAGAATTGGCATTCTTGTAGAAATAAATTCGGAAGGCTTAGTCATTGATTGCAAATCCGGAATCGAATGGATATCTGCGCAAAACATCCTAACATGGCGACTACCGAAAAATATCGAGCTATCAGAACCATCTCTAGCACAGCCTGTTCCACAGGCTTCGTTGCATCTTCAAGAAGAACCGGCTAACACAAACTCTGAAGGAACCAAAAAACACACTGCGGTTTCATCTGAGTACGCGCCAAAGCACACTGACAACAGCCTTCCTGCCCCCGCCGATCTCGAACTCCTTTTCTCGGGCGATCCGATTATTCTACTACCTGCACCATCATTTAGTTTTCCTTCGCCCCCCCAGGAAATCCAGCAAGACTTAACCAGATGGAAAAATAGATATGAGTACGCACAGAAGATCCGTGAACCCGCCCGAATTGCTCAAGATGTAGCAAAGATTGCGGAACTCGCAGAGACGTTTAAAGAACCATTCTTGTTCTTTCTGGCGGGCTTACTTGCCGAATGCAGTGGATTGGGCGATGCACGCTCAAGAGCCTATTTTCAAAATACTCTTGAACTGGATCAAAACCACCAACAAGCAAGTATGGCAATAGCTGCATTGGCGATTAGGTCGAGCGACTGGGAAACCGCTGTCAAGTTCCTTCTTTGGGCAACTCGTCTTGAAGGCGACACTGACAAAGTTTTTATTGTGCAACGCATCGGGCAATGTGTCCAACGATTAGCAAATACTAAGGTTCCACCAATAGGGCTGTTGCTTACGCTTGAACTACCGGAAAAAGCGCTACGCATTGCAACCAGTCTTCTGGCTTTATCAGTTAGAGAAGATTCTGACGCTTATGCAGCTGCACTTTCGGGTGATATTCATAAACTGAGAAAAACGAAAACAGGAAACAACTTATTCCCTTGGAAAGATGAGTTCGTTCCCCCTGTGAAACAAAAAATTGTCAGGCAAAAAAACGCCCCATTGAAGCGCAAAGACAACACTCGTTACGGTCGTATTTCGGCATATTATCCTGCGCGTAACTTTGGCTTTATTGTTGAAGATTCCATAAGTCAAACATGGTTTTTCCATAGGAATGCTGTCTCCAGTTCTTCGCTCGTTAACTCGCTGATTGATGGCCAGGTTAGACAGGAAATAACTTTTTCAGAAAGCTTAGAACCAAGGGCAGGGAAATATCCTCTAGCAAAAGACATTGCACTTGTTTCGGAAGAAGTTACTACGCAAGAAGTAGTTGCTAAGCGAGCTCCACTTAAACTTCGCCTGAAAGCAATTCCGAAAGATGGTAGTTACTTTGCCAAAGCAATGGAGGCAGAGCAGCTTGATCAACTCGAAAAAGCTGAATCTCTATATCAGGAAGAAATATCTCGCAATGGAAAGTATATAAAAAGTGCTGTAAAAAATTTGGCAGCTTTGAAGAACCGCAAAGGGAAGCCAGAGGCTGCCATTGAGGTTCTTAATAAAAATAAAAGTATATTTGATTCAAGTGAGTTTGTTTCACTTGAGCAGATGCGCGTGCAGTTTCATGTCAAGGCAAGAAATTTCACCGCAGCAGCACAACTATTAGATAAGCTCGCTAACTTGGTAACAAATAAGCGACTTGAATATCAAAGACAGCAAGCATACTGTTTCCTTGCAGATGGGGATTTTGATAAAGCAATCAAGCAACTCAGTTCAATCCTAAATCAGCAACCATGGGACAATGCAACTGCTTCGCTACTGGCAAAGGCGAAAGACGCGAAAGAGACCGGTCAATTTCCTATTTCTTCTGAAGGCGGTGTGGATTCTATTGAAGATGATATTCTCTCAAGCTTAGCGCTTGGGTTATCACCTATTGCACGGAAACAACTTGACAGTTGTGATTTGCGGGGGATTGATTCGCGGACAAAAGAAAGTGGCCACTATACGGATAGAGATGTGCGTCAACTTCAAGGTCTTCTTGAGAATGTAAAGGGACGGAGACCACGGGAGCGCTCAGATTATTTGTTATCGCTAGCTTGGCTTTGTGAGCATGCATCGAGCGTGACCGGCAATAGAAGCGTGCATGAGTATCTACGAAGGTATTTTCTTTCACTTGCGGAAGCCGCACTCAGCGATGGAACACCGACAGATGTTGGAAGGTGTTTTTGCATAGAATCCCTTGTGCTTTGCCCAACACAATTGGAACCACGAGGTGATGCCAAAAACAGTGTTGAAGCTGCATGGACACTTCTTCTTGGGACGTACTTGTCAAATTCCGTTGAGCCAAGTGATCTACTTCAGCCAACAACTGGAAATAGGTTGCCCAGCGTCCTTAAGATGCTCGAAGCAGCCCCGAGAGGCTGGAACGACTTCCGTAAACATGTCGGATTCTTCGCTCTTCGAGCACCTGAAGCCTTTAGTTACCTGCGATCCACTGTGAAAACAGATCACACGATTCCTTCAAGCGAGGAACAAGCTGCAATAGAAAAAGGTCGTGAGAAAGAGATCAGAAATGCCTTCTTACTGTTGCCAACAGAAAGCCTTTCGGTCGATAAATATCGGCAAGCACGGGAAACCTTGTCAGAATTGCAGCCGGCACTATCTTTTGAACTCGATCGTTCACGCATGTCTGAGTTTTTAAGAATTCTCGAAAACACTTCGAGCTATATTACAGAAAGGAACTTCCGCGAACGCGAGACAAGGTATCTTAGGTTACTGGATGATGTTTCGCGAGTATTGCAAGAGATTAGTCGTTACCCAACACATTTAAGTATCGAGAAAATGGAGCCTGGGCTAGCGTCTTTACAGAGACTCGTCAAAGGCGATTTTGAACATACCGAGATCGCTCTTCCAGATTTAGAACTTCGAAATGTTCTCGACAATGACTTCTATGTGCTTAGTGATGAAGTCATTTCATTAAGGCTACTGCTTGCTTCAAAAGACGAGGGCGTTCCTCCAATTGAAGCAATTGGCTTATCTGTAGAAGAGGGGGAAGGTGAACCATGCCATTCGCCTGATCCGCTATATGGTGGCCAAGCAAGAGAAATAGAGCTGATTGTCAAACCTAGTGCGGAACAGATCATGGATGGTGCTTTCAGCGTCAGTGTTAAGGTGGATTATCGCAACAGAAAGGGAAATATCCAAAGCTCCGGGGCTTTTCCGCTTGCAGTCCGTCTTGGCAAGCCTGCCTTTGATGAAATTCCAAACCCCTATGGTCGGTACTCAGGTGGTTCTCCTGTAGAAGATAAAGAAATGTTTTTCGGGCGAGCATCCCTGATTGATCGTGTTATTCAGCACATATCAACAGGAACCATGGGGCAGTGCTTCGTGTTGTATGGGCAGAAGCGGTCAGGAAAGTCATCTGTTCTGAAGCAAGTAGAGCACCGGCTTGGAGAGGCTGTTATCTATGCGCCAATCTCAGCCGGAACGTTCTCGCCTGGCAATCTATGGTGTAGCTTCGCTCGGCTACTCATTCAAGAACTCAAGTTTCGCCTCGAAGATGCATCTGTTGATATCCCCCTTAATTGGCCGAATCGGTCAGACGTGGAAGCTAGCCCCCTAGAGGCAATCCGGGAGGTGGTGCGCAGTCTAACGAAACAAGGAATTCGCATTATATTAGCTATAGATGAATTCACCTACATTTACGAAAGCGGTCAAGCTGATATAGAGGCATTTATGCGCGGATGGAAAGCGTTGCTGGAGGCAAAGGCTTTCAATGCCCTTTTAGTCGGGCAAGATACAATGCCACGTTTCAAACAGGCTTTCCCCAACGAATTTGGTGTGACGCATGATGAACGCATAACCTACCTTGACAGAGCGGAGGCTGCTGCATTGGCATCAGATCCAATTCAGTTGGATGGCTGTTCTCGCTACCGCGGACAGGCTCTATCTCGCCTCTTTGATTTAACTGCGGGGAGTCCGTATTTTATGCAAATCTTCTGTGACCGGCTTGTCAGGCATATGAATGAGCGTAAAGCAGCATTTATTACCGAAGCTGATATTGAACAGGTCGCACGCACTCTGACTATCGGCGCAGATGCACTGCCACCGGAGCGGTTCGATGCTCTAGTAACTGCTGCTGGGGAAAATGTAGCCTCTGTTCCTAAAAACGACCTCTGGCAAGTCTTAGGACGAGTTGCTCGAGAGTCCCTGCATTCGGGATGGTGCTACAGAGCATCGCTAAGCGATCTTTCCCAAAGCCAAGAGTCTCTAACGGATCTTTCTGATAGGGAAATACTAATTGTTGAAGGCGAGCGAGTCAGAATCCGCGTTGGTCTCTTTGCAGCATGGCTTCGTACTAACCAGTTTGAGGTGTGAAATAGGGTGTCAAAAGACAATCCATTTATTGGTCGAGGCGCGCCAGTCAGTGGCGAACGTCTCGTTGGTCGTCAAGTTTTGCTCAACCGTCTCATCGAGAGAGTTCGTTATGGAGCTCATTGCAGCATAGTTGGCCTTCCTCGCATGGGGAAGACAAGTGTAGCAAAGGAGATATTACGAACCCTTGCTGGCAAATCAAGTGAATTGACAGTAGGTTACATGACGCTGGATGCAATTAGGGGGCCAATACAGGCATACAGCAGAATCTTCGAAGAGATCTCTCCGGATACATTCAGTGACCAGTCGATTGCGCGTTGCAAGGAACACGACGAAGCCTATGAGCGTTTTCTGTGTAACCTGCGTAGATGGCATCGTTCAGGTGGTAGGTCAGTAATCGTTTTAGACGAATTGGATGCTATTGTGAGGGACGGTTTTTCTGACGCACAGCTATTTGTTTCCAGAATTCGGGAGATGGCCAATGACCGGGAACGGTACGGTATTACTTTCATTTTTATATCAAGACGTTCACTTGACATGATTCAAGGGGTAGTGGATTGCTCGACTTTGGCCGGTCTGTGTGAAGTTGTCTACTTACAACCTTTGGCGCGTGAATATCTTGATAACCTTGCCATACGAAGCCCCGTCCCGATAGACAATGCTGGGCGTGAAGCATTGTGGCAGATCACAGGAGGTCATCCCTTCTTGGCTGAAGTGGTGATGTGTGAAGCTGTCGAGATGGGTCATCCACACCTCAATAATGCGTCAATAGAAAGTGCACAATATGCGCAGTCTCATGAATTCACGAATCAGTATCATCAATTGGCCAGCTTGTTGTCCCATGGAGAAATGTTCGAGGCGCTGTGCGAACTGGTAGTGGGGCCAAAATGGCGGCCTATTGAGCCACATACCATATGTTTATTTAAGCACTACGGCGTTGTTCGTAGTAGTGATGAGGCTGCCGGAGGCGTTGAGTGTATATCTCAGCATTTCAGAGACTATCTTGCATTATTGACCAGGACGACGCCATCTTGGGTTCTGCTGGGGGATGCAGAGCGCCAACTCCGTATCCTGGTGCTCGATCGTATGTTTGATTTATGTGGTGAAAATTGGTTCGAAGATTTGCAGAAGAAGCATCCGAAACTGAGCGTTGCTCTAGAGAGACTGGTTGATCAGAAAGTCCGCGAGAAACGAATGTTCGGTGATGCGGCATCAGATTTCATCCTGGATTATGCATACATAGGCGATTTAAAGGACTTAATATTCGCTGAATGGGAGCGATTTAGATCAGTTTTTGGCGGAGCAAAGTCTGATTGGGAGAGGAGATTCCAGGACATAATGAAAATTCGGAACCCTATGGCTCACCACAGGCCTGTACCGGCAGATGTCCTTCAAGAAGCAGAGCGGTCTTGTAAGGCTCTAATTTCTCGATTCAAAGGCGAGTAATGCAGTGAGTTTAAAGAAATTCCCTAATACTGCTTCTATGTAAGATTAATTCCACCCCCATGAATCTACCAGTATTGTTTACTCTATCGGAATTATTTTGCAATATCGTTCGATATCTTTACGTAGTTGTTCATGCCGAATATCCATCTGTGCGATTCTCTGACCAACGGTTTCAGGCTCATTGAGGAGCATGGCAATAATCAGCAGACGGATGTCTCTCGCCCTCAAGAGTGGGCAGGACACTTTGGCTACAATGTGAAACGCCATATTTTCTTGGAGTGATCGCAAGAGATCATGCGGCGCAAGGCTTTTGGGTTTGACCATGAAGTATCCAGAATCTATTTGTCACGAACTGTGGGAAAAATGATCACCATATCAGGCTCATAGATCAAGATAACATAGTAGAAGTTACAACGGCA
>NZ_JAYESN010000073.1:0-22174 GCF_034860625.1 Lamprobacter sp. | reverse complement strand
GGGCGCCGACGATTACAACTCGCAGCCGTCGGGCGCGGCCGGACCGCGCATCGCCTGTGGTGTGATCAAGAAGCGCGACACTTAAGCGCGACGCCAAGCGCTGTTCCACGAGAGGGCCTGACGCATGCCAAAAGAGCCCCATTCACGACGCGCAAGCGAGGCACCACCCAATGACGCCTACCAGCGCGCGGTACAGCTGCTGCAGGCCTGCAAGAGTCCGCACGGCTTTGTCGCGTCGCCGACCAAGCACCGCAATTATCACCGGATCTGGGCGCGCGACGGCGCCATAATCGCGTTGGCGGCGCTGCTCACCGGGGATCAGGGGCTGCGTGAGGCCGCAGGCAGAACCTTCACGACCCTGGCGCAGCACCAGGGGCCGCATGGCGAGATCCCGAGCAACGTCGATCCTGTCGCCGGGCGTGTCAGCTATGGCGGCACCGCCGGGCGGATCGATGCCAATCTCTGGTTTCTGATCGGCTGCGGCGAGTATTGGCGTGCCACGGGTGACGAGGCGTTCCTGAATCGGATGACCCCCGTGATCGAGAAGATCCGTTTCCTGCTCGGCGCCTGGGAACTCAACAACCGCGGACTGCTCTATATCCCGCTGACCGGCGACTGGGCGGACGAGTATCTGCGCAATGGCTATGTGCTCTATGACCAGCTGCTCTATCTCCAGGCGCAGCGCACGCTGGCCAAGGTCCACGAGTCGGTGCACGGCTCAGCCGATCACGCGCTGACCGAGCGGATCAGCCGCCTGCGACATCTGATTCGCTGCAACTATTGGTTTGCCGAGGACGACGACAGCCCGCTTCCGGATGATGTCTACCACGAGGTCCTGTACCGCAAGGGACTCCAGGCGGCCGCGCATTGCCGCAACCGCCATTGGATGGCGTCCTTCTCACCGGCCGGCTACAGCTATCGTTTCGACGCCTTGGCCAATGTGCTGGCATCGCTGTTTGGTGTTGCCGATGAGGCCCAGGGGCAACGGGTGGATGAGTTCATTGCGGATGGTATTGCTCAGGAGATCGTCCAAGACAGCGACCAGGACATCAATCAGCACAGCGACCAAAATAGGCACGGCCGCAAGGCGGCCTTGCTGCCTGCGTTCCATCCTGTCATCCATCCCGTCGATGATGACTGGGAAGACCTACAGATGATGTTCTCGTACAGCTTCAAGAACGCGCCCTACGAGTATCACAACGGCGGGCTCTGGCCGATGGTGACAGGCTTCTATGTCTGCGACCTGGCGCGTCGGGGACTGCAGCAGGACGCGCAGCGGTTCCTCGACGGCATCAACCAGGCCAACGCACTGCCGATGGACGGTGAGCCCTGGGGCTTCGCCGAGTACATCCATGGCCGCGACCTGACACCCGGCGGCACCCGTCATCAAGGCTGGAGCGCGGCTGCCGCCATCATTGGCTGGCATGCGCTCGATGGGCAGGCACCGTTCTGCCTTGAGCTGATCGAGGAATCTAACGACAAGCCCCGGACTCAGGGTGGTCAAGGGTGACAGCGGTCGAGTTGCTCGGCGGCTAGGAAAGTGACGCCGATGGGGTCGTTGCCCGACTTGCTGCGACTCACCCATGTGCTGGCTCCTCAAAGTGCTGGATTTGCAACCGGCGCGGGTGCTTTGCACCGCCGGTGGGGTATTGGCCCCACCGCCTTGTAGCGAGTCGACGGCGTCCTCAGCGATGCTGCCTACAGATCACACCCACTCACTGAGCTGGCCTTTCTCTTGCAGATAATCTCTTGCAAATAATTCTTGCAAATGACTTCTGACTCGACGAGGTCCTGGCTGCCAGCACGCACAGGCCCGTCAATCATTGTCATCTATGCCAATCATCGAGGGGATTCCGCAATGCCGAATCAGCAACTCGCCAAGCTCAACGATCACGGCCAGCGCTTCTGGCTCGATAGTCTGTCACGCGACATGCTCGACAACGGCCAGCTCGCAGCGCGCATCCGCGAGCAGGGCCTGTCCGGGATCACCTCTAATCCCGCGATCTTCGCCAAGGCCATGGCGGATTCCCCCGCCTATGATGAGCGCATCGCCGTGGCGATCGAGACCCTCGCGCACGACGGCTCGGTCGCCGCCGAGGCGGTCTATGAACGGCTGGCCACCGACGATGTGCGCGATGCCTGTGATCTGCTGCTACCGATCTATGAAGCGACCGACGGACTCGATGGCTTCGTCAGCCTCGAGGTCTCCCCGCACCTAGCCTACGATCCACTCGCGACCCTGCATCAGGCGCGCGAGCTGTGGGATCGCGTCGGTCGTCCCAACCTGTTCATCAAGGTGCCTGGCACGCCGCAGGGACTGCACGCGGTCGAGACGCTCCTGGTGAATGGCATCAACGTCAACATCACCCTGCTGTTCGGCCTCGATGCCTACGAGGAGACCCTGCAAACCTATCTGCGCGCCATGGAGCAGCGGCTGCGCGATGGCAAGGATCTGCACAGCGTCGCCTCGGTCGCCAGCGTTTTCCTCAGCCGTATCGATACCGCCGTAGACCGCGAGCTGCGCCAGCGCATCGACCCGCAGGTCGATGCGCGCATCGTTGCCGAGGCCGAGTCCTTGCTCGGGCGCACCGCCGTCGCCAACGCCCAGCTCGCCTATGCTCGTTATCGCGAGGTCGGCGAGAGTGAGCGCTGGCAACGACTGGCCAAGGCCGGCGCGCGACCGCAGCGGCTGGTCTGGGCCAGCACCGGCAGCAAAGACCCGAGCCTATCCGACACCCATTACGTCGAGTCGCTGATCCTGCCGGAGACCATCTCGACCATGCCGGAGGCGACCGCGGATGCCTTCGATGACCACGGCTGGATCGAGGGCCCAGCGCTCGGCATGGTCGAGGCCGCAGAGCTGCTCGAGCGCCTACAGCGCAGGCTCGAGATCGATCTCGATGCGATCACCCATCAGCTGGTCGCCGAGGGTGTGCAGAAGTTTATCGACCCCTATGATCAGCTGCTGCAGCGTCTGGCCGAGCGCATCGAGTGCAGCCAGGAACATGCGCGCGCCGCCCCGCTGGTCGGCGAGGCAAGCCGTCTGCGCGCCGCGGTGCTGCGCATGACCAGCCGCGCCGGGTCCGGTCATGCCACCTCGTCGCTCTCCTGTGCCGATCTGGTCGCCGCCCTGTTCTTCCACGAGATGCGCTGGGACCCGAACGCGCCCGGCGCCCGTGATCAGGATCGCTTTCTGCTCTCCAAGGGCCATGCGGCGCCGATCCTCTGGGCCGCCCTGTCCGAGGCCGGTGCCATCGAGACCGATCCACTGACCCTGCGGCAGCTCGACAGCGACCTCGAAGGCCATCCGACCCCGCGCAATCCCTGGATTCCCGTTGCAACCGGCTCACTCGGGCAGGGCCTGGCCGCGGTCAACGGCCTGGCCCTGGCCGACCGCCTAGACGGGATCGAAGCCCGGCTGTTCTGCCTGCTCGGCGATGGCGAGTGCTCGGAGGGCTCGGTCTGGGAGGCCGCGCAGTTCGCCGCCGATCAAAAGCTTGAGCGGGTGGTGGCGATCGTCGACGCCAACGGTCTCGAGCAAAGCGGTCCGGCCCCTTACGGCCACGAGACCGCGGTGCTGGCCGGGCGCTTCCGCGCCTTCGGCTGGCGCACGTTGGAGATTGATGGTCACGACTTCGGTGCCATCCTGCCGGCGCTCAAGGCGACGCGAGAACCGGGTTCGACGGGAGGGCCGACGGCGATCATCGCCCGCACCCTCAAGGGCAAGGGGATTTCCTTCCTCGAAGGCGCCGAGGGTTGGCACGGCAAGGCACTCGACGACGACCAATTGGCGCAAGCGCTCGCCGAGATCAACGAGCCGGATGTGCGCCTGTTGGTGGAGCCGCGCCGGGTGCGGAGCCCAAAGCCGAGCCCAAAGCCGAGCCCAAAGTCGAGCCCTGAGCCTCAGCATCCGCCAACGGCCGCAACCCCGACCCAGCTCGCCTCGGAACCTGCTCAGGCAGCAAGTGACCTGCCGCTCAAGGTCGAGTATGCGTTGGGCGAGGAAGTCGCGACCCGCGCCGCCTTTGGGACCGCCCTGCAGAAGCTCGGCAGCCGCTTCCCCGACCTCGTGGTGCTCGATGGTGATGTCAAGAACTCGACCAAGACCGAGCAGTTCGCCAAGACCTTCCCCGAACGCTTCATCGAGGCGCAGATCGCCGAGCAGAACATGCTCGGCGCGGCGCTCGGTCTCTCCGCCAGCGGCAAGCGGCCTTGCGTCGCCACCTTTGCCGCGTTTCTCACGCGGGCGCACGACTTCATCCGCATGGCTGGCCATTCGCAACAACCGCGCATGCTGATCTGTGGCAGCCATGCCGGGATCTCGATCGGCGAGGATGGGCCTTCACAGATGGGGCTCGAGGATATCGCGATGTTCCGCGCCCTCAACGGCACCACCGTGCTCTATCCCGCCGATGCGGTGAGCGCCGAGCGCTTGACCGAGGCCGGGCTCGAGCATGAGGGTATCGTCTATCTGCGCACCACGCGCGGTAAGACGCCGGTGCTTTACCAGTCCGATGAGCGCTTCGAGATCGGCGGCAGCAAGACCCTGGCGGAATCGACCCAGGACCGGCTGACGCTGGTTGCCGCCGGCATCACGGTTCACACCGCCCTCGAGGCCAGCGCACGGCTGCGCGAGCAGGGAGTGTGCACGCGGGTGATCGATGCCTACTCGGTCAAACCACTGGATGTGGCGACCTTACAGCGGGCCGCCGAGGAGACCGGCACCCTACTGGTGATCGAGGATCATCATCGCGACGGTGGGCTGGGCGATGCGGTCGCGGCGCAGGTCGGTCGACTCGGTCGGGTGTTTCGCCTCGGCATCAGCGGCGAGCCGCGCTCCGGCGCGCCAGAGGAACTGATGGAGCGCCATCGGATCTCGGGTCAGCAGATCGAGCGCGAGGCGCTGGCCGTTGCCGCCTGAGTGCGGGGCGTGCGGGAGCGACGCGCTCCCCGTTTGGATGCAGACCCCCGAGATGAGGCAAATGACCCAGCCTCCGGGGCATAACAACCGTTATGACGCCATGCAGGCGAGAGGTGAGTCGGTTGCGCGCCCCCCTAGAGCCTGTAGCCGATGCACGCCGCTAGGCTTGGAGCAGGACTTGCATTGCTCAACTGCGATGACTGCTGACGGCACTGCGGCTCCCGTGCCTACTTCATCTCCCCGGCGCATGGCGAGACCGTCGGTCAGACCTTTGTCGTCCGCTTTGGCTTGAAGGGCATGGGTGTCGCGCCCGCCGGTTGCGACATGGCCGATACAGGCCATCATCATTTGCTGATCGACAATGACGAGCTGCCGCCGCCGGATCAGCCGATGGGTGGTGACATCCAGCACTTCGACAAGGGCCAGACCCAGACCATGGTGACCCTGCCGCCCGGCGAGCACACACTGCTGCTGATCCTCGGCGACAAGGACCATATCCCCCATGATCCACCGGTGCTGTCAGAACAGATCAAGGTGACCGTCGAAGAATAGTCCGGGCGCATGTACCGCGTTCCTGGCGGGCTCAATCGGCACCTGTTCGCTGACGATGAACAGCTCGCCGGTCTCGTCAGGAAGCCGGCGCAGAAAGGCTGGCTCGCGCAATGATCAAGGAGCCTATCCATGTCGACCTCGACCGCGTTCACAAGCAGACCCAGACGATCTGGGGCTTGCTGCCCGGTCAGGCCACCGCGCCGGTGCCCAGCCAGGCGCGCAGCAGGACGCCCGTCCCGTAGGCAAGCACCGCCGCGCCGCCGCCAGTGAGCAGGGTCTCAAGGCCGGAGCGGAAACGGGACTGATCCAGCGCCCAGCCCTTGGCAATGCCGACCCCGAGGAACGCCAGCGAGGTCGCGCCGATGCTGGCGATGAAGGCCTGATCGATGCTGAGACTGGGTATCGCGAATGGGATCAACGGGATCGCGCCGATGAGCACGAAGGCGGCGAAGGTGGCGGCGCCGGACTGCAACGGCTGACCGGTATCGCCGGGCTGCAGGCCAAACTCCTCTTGGGTGATGGTCTTGGCCCAGAGCTCGGGGTCGGCGGCGATGGTCTCGACGATGCGATCGAGCGTCTCGCCCTCAAAGCCCTTGGCGGCGAAGACCTCGCGCAGCTCCAAGCATTGATGTTCCGGAACCTCCTCGATATGGCGCAGCTCCTCACGATGGGTCTGGTCGGCGGCCTGGGCATCGCTCTTGGTGCTGAGATAGTTGCTGACCGCCATGCTGAAGCCATCGGCGAGCAGGCTGGCGACGCCGAGGATGATGACCACCAGGCTCGAGAAGCCACCGCCGACGGCGCCGGCGACGACCGCGAAGCTGGTGATACCACCGTCGATCGCGCCCAGCACCGCATCGCCGAGGTGCCCGCCGCCGCCCTCAGATGCGAGTCGCGCGCGAACCTCGTCCGCATGGTGTGCGCGGGCCAGGTGCCAGCGTGAGCGTTGTCGAGGCTGTTTTGCGGGCATAGCGCGATGTGCTCCTTGGTTGAAGGGGTTGAAGGGGTTGCAGAGGTTGCAGAGAGCCAGCTCAAGAAGGGCTTGGCTGACCTGTGGATGCTCCGGCTATTCTTGCACCGTTCATGATTGCGACTGGTCATGATTGCGACTGGTGCGATGGATTGACCTGTGACTGGCGTCGACGCCGAATCAGGTGATGCGCCACCAGCTTGCCGACCTGCACAAGCACCAACGGCAGCAGTGAGAACCCTAGGATCAACAGCCACTCGCCAACTGTGGGGATTTCGATCGAGAGGATCGCGGCGAGGGGCGCGATGTAGGTCGCGACGGGCTCGTTGGCCAGGTCTAGCGGCTCGCCGTCGAGAGTGGTCCGCGCGTCGGCGCTGACCGCGTCGGCGCTGACGTCACCGGCGCCTCTGCCTTCTTCATGATGGCGCTCGTCTCGACGGCCGCCTTCGTCGTGACGGCTGTTTTCGTCTTGACTGCGGCCTTCGGTCGCTTGCGCCGTCGTCTGGCCTGGGCGCTCAAAGCGCAGGGTGCCTTGCTCGAGGGCCAGCTGCGCCAGCACCATCCGGTTCTCGGTGAGGGTGCCGGTCTTGTCGGTGAAGATCAGGCTCGCGGCACCGAGCGTCTCGACCGCTGAGAGCCGTTTCACCACTGCGTTGCGCTGCGCCATCTGACGCATGCCCTGGGCCAAGGCCAGAGTCGCGACCACGGGTAGTCCTTCTGGGACCGCGGCGATGGCCAGCGCGATGGCCGTCTCCAACATCACGAGCAGATCCTTGCCGGCGATCAGGCCGGCGCCGGCGACCACAACTGCAATCGCCAGCGTTAGCCAGACCAGGCGCCGGCCGAGGCGATCGAGGCGTTTCTCCAGCGGGGTCGCCGACTGCTCCGCCTGTGCGACCAGATCTGAAATGTGGCCGAGCTCGGTCTCCATGCCGGTGGCGACGACGACGCCGCTGCCCGAGCCCTGGGTCACCGCGGTGCCCTTGTAGGCCATGTTGTAGCGCTCGCCGAGCGGCGGCGCTTTGTCTGTCTTTCGGTCGTCCTTTTCCTCGGGAGCTGCTTCTGAGCCGGACTCGATCGCCTCGATGCGCTTGTCCACGGGGACCGACTCGCCGGTCAGCGCGGCCTCGTCGCATTGCAGCCGATTCGCTTCGATCAGGCGCAGATCGGCCGGCACCAGGTCGCCGGCTTCGAGCAGCACGACGTCGCCCGGCACCAGCTCATCGGCCGGGATCTCGCGGCTGTGGCCCTCGCGTAGCACCCGCGCCTGGGTCTTGCCCATGCGCTGCAGGGCTTCCATGGCGCGGGTCGCGCGCAGCTCCATCGCGAAGCCGATGACGGTGTTGACCAGGATCGCGGCACTAATCGCGATGGCCTCGATCACCTGCCCGAACAGCAGCGCCGCGCCAGAGGCCGCCAGCAACAGCAGCACGACGATACTGGCGAGCTGATCGATCAGGATGCGCCAGGCCTGACGCGGTCTAGCTCGGTCCATGCGGTAACACCATGGGATACGCCTTTGGGATAACGCCCGTGATCTAACGTGATCCAGCGTGATTTAGCGTGATTTAGCGTGATTTAGCGTGATTTAGCGTGATTTAGCGATAGAGAAAGCAGTTTTTATGCCATTTTGAGCGCTTTCTCTGCCGTCTCTTGAGTCAAAGGCCGACTGGTTGTCATGGTCTTGTGCAGCGAGCCTCGACAGCTCAGGCGGCCGTCAGGCCGAGGCGCAGCAGGCTATACACCAGCCAATTCTTCTCTGTCTGCAGGCGCTGCCAGAGCAGCAGATTCCCTGGCACGGTGAGATCGGGGATCGTCTGGTTCAATTGGCAGGCTGGGCAGAGCGGGTCCGTTTCCGTGGTCGGCACCACCCAGTTGCAAGCATTGTGCTCGGCGTAGTTCGCGCACGGGCGGAAACGTTGATGCGTGCCAGTGGACTTGGTGGGCTGCCAGTCGCCGTTCGCGGCCAGGTCGAAAGCGACGAGATCAAGCCTCGCCGGATCGAAGCCCAGCCGGTGGCCGCAGTAGGTGCACTCGACGTTGTCGAAGTAGAGGGTGTGCCCGCAAGCGCCGCAGGAAAACAGTTTCATGGGCAAGGCCAGTCGCAGATCGGCGTGGAACTGTTGAAGCTTTAGGCCTCGTCGGCGCCGGCGCCAAGGGCGCGGACCCGCTCCTGGAGTGCATTGGCGATGCGCGCCGCATCATCTTCTCCCTGACCTTCCCGCGCCAGCGTCTCGGCGTCGACCGGCGCGCCGATGCGCAGCTCGACCGGGCGTGGGCGGAGCCTCAGCGAGCCGGGCGGTAGCGCCTCACGGGTTCCACTAAGATGGACCGGCAGGATCGGCACCTTCCTGGCCAGGGCCAGCGAGCCAACACCGGAGCGAAACGGCTGCAACGCCCCGTCCGGTGAGCGCCTGCCCTCGGGGAACCAGATCAGCATGCAGCCCTGCTTGAGTGCCGCGGCGCCCAGGGCGAGGCTCGTCAGCGGATTGCCGGAGGGGTCCACCGGCAGCACCCGCATGCTGCGGCTCAGTAATCGCATCCAGGGGCGGTTGAACAAGATGGCGGTCGCGCCACCCCAGCAGGTCGTGCGCCGACGCGCGTGATCAAGCACGGCCAGGATCGCTCCCGGATCAACCGCACTGAGGTGGTTCGGCGTCAGCAGACAGGCCCCCGAGGTGGGGATCTGCTCAGTCCCGCGCACTTGCAGCCGAAACGGCCCGCGCAGGATTTGGCGCACCAGTGCATGCAGCAGCGTCGCCAGCCAGCGCAACGGCGCCGGCGGCGGGGATAAGCGCTGTCGCTCGGTCTCGTTGAGCTGTGCCTCCGGGTCTTGCAAGCGCTCGATGAGCGTGGCCCCGGTGACTGCGGTCTGCTCGGCCTCCATGGCCTCCTGTAGCAGATCGCGCACACGCTTGATGCGACCGATGGCCTCCTCGTCGAGCGCCAGGCCGACCTGCTGCTGCAGGTCCAGGGTCAGGTCCACCCATTCCAGCGAGTCGACGCCAAGATCGAGTCTGAGATCGGCGTCTGTTGTGATCGGACGGTCCGAGAAACGCTCACCGAGCCAGCGCCAGACGCGATGGGCGGTCTGATCCTCGAGCAGCTGGCGGTCCTCTGGCGCAAGGTCGTCGAAGGCTGCCAGACCGGGCTCGGGGGCGGTCTCGGCACCTGCCGACAACGCCTCGAAGCGCTCCGCCAGGCGAGGACGGCGCAGCTTGCCGAGCCGGGTGCGTGGCAGTGGCGAGCGGTCGAGCCGCAGGCTGTCGATCTGCTGGGTGCTCGCTAGATCACGTGATGCCGCGGTGATCTCGTCGCTGATCTGCTGTCGCAAGCGGTCTTGATCCTGATCGCGAGCGGCCTCGGCTTCCGGGACGATGACCGCCGCGAGTCGGCCTTCGTGGCCGAGCACCCCGACCTCGCGTACCGACGGGCAGTGCTCGAGACGGGCCTCGATACGCTCGGGGTCGATGTTCTCGCCGCCGGCCAGCACGATCCGCGCCGATGCGCGGCCGCTGATCGAGAGCCAGCCCTGTTCGTCAATATATCCAAGGTCGCTGGTGCGCAGCCAGCCGTCGTCGCTGAAGATCTCGGCAGTCTTCTCGGGGAGATCCAAATAGCCGCAGAAGATATTTGGCCCCTTGGCCTGAATCTCGCCTTGGTCCGATATCCGATCGTCTGTCTGATCGATTCGCAGCTCAACACCAGGTAGGGCGCGCCCGGCGCTGTCGAAGCGTCGGGCAGGTGGCGCTAAGAAGGTCAGGATCGGCGAGGTCTCGGTGAGTCCATAGCCGGTTGCGACCTGCCAGCCAAGCGCGTCGAGCCGCCAGGCAATCTTGGCCTCAAGCGCGGCCCCGCCGGAGATGAGCAATCGCAGCTTTGGCGCCACTCGGCGGCGTAAAGGCGCGAGCAGCGGCGCACCGAGGCCGATGCCGATCCGCTGACGCACCGCGATCGACAGGCCGAGCAGCCCCGCGAAGGCGGCGCTGGCGAGGCGCCCAGCACCGGCAACGCGCCGATCGATGGCGTCGAGCAGTGCCGAGTAGAGCCGCGGGATACCGAGCATCGTCGTGGCTTCGCCTTCCTTCAGTGCGCGCACCAGCTGCGGGCCGGTCAGCGAGTAGGGCAGGATGATGCCGATTCCGAGCGCCAGCGGCGCCAGCATCCCGAGCGAGAACGGATAGACATGATGCAGCGGCAGCGGCAGCAGGAGCCGATCGCTGGGATCGACGATGTCCTGGCTCAGGATCGCCTTGAGGTTTGACAGCAGGTTGTCATGGGTCAGCGGGACGCCCTTGGGTGGACCGGAAGTGCCAGAGGTATAGAACAGGACCGCTTCGGCGGATGAGTCGGGTTGCCCGCCGAGTTCGGGTGCGGCGTCAGACGCCTCATCAGGCGTCTCCCGCAGCAATCTGGCGATTGAATGGGTACCAGCCGTCCGTGTGTTGGCGTCGTCGTTGCTGCTGGCATCTGCGTGATGATCGCGCTGATCAGCCCTATCGGTATCGTCCGTGTCACCGCCCTCATTGCCATCGAGCAGGACGAGCTTTGGCTGCGCCTCGGCCGCCTGCTGCAGACTGTTGGCCAGCCGTTTGGTGGTCAAGGCCCAGCGTGCGCCACTGTTGGCCGCGATATGACGCAGATCGCGCTCACCGAGCTGGCTATCGACCGGCACCGGGATGGCACCGGCGCTGATGATGGCAAGGCAGGCGATGATCCACTGTGGCGAGTTCGGCGCATACAGCAGGACACGGGTGCCGGGCTCGAGCCCTTCAGAGTGAAACCCTGCGGCCAAGCGCCGCGCCTGCTCGGCCAGTGAGGCGGCACTCCAGTCGCGACGCTGCTCGCGCTCCAGCTCGATGAGCGCGATCGACTCGCCACGCTCGCGCAGCAGTGAGATGAATTCATCCAGTGTTCGAATCTCACTGAGTGTTCGTCGCTCGCTGCTCACTTAACCGACCTCCGTCTGTTCGTTGATGTCTGCAGACCCATTCGAGCCAAGAAGCTGAGCCTGGGTCTGCGCATGGGTCTGCGCCTGGGTCTCCAAACGGCGCTCGCTCGGCAGCGAGCAACTCGATGAGTGCGGGTGAGGCGCGCTCGCATGCGTTCGAACTCCGAGCTGCCGTGGGTGGCTGAGTCGGGCATTTTGCGGGCGCTCCACGATCGGGGTCAGGGTGCTGTCATCGTCTAGAAAGAGTGCCGGTTGCTTGTCAGAGAGCCGGTCACTGATGAGCGCCCTCTCCTCGAGCAGCGGTGGCGTCCCGCGATGGCTTGATAGCAACGACGAGGCAACGATCGTGCCGCATAGAAATCCAGCCAAGGCGTCGTGGCCCCCCGATTGCTTGAGCCCTGAAATGGACCCAACCACCCGTCGCTATGGAAGCCCCATGATCTCGATCCGCGCAGCGCTGATGAAAGGACGCCAAGCCCCCGATCCGCCCCCGGTCGAGCCTCATATCCGGAGGCTGTCATCGAATCGCTGCTCGAGCCGGAGCGGCTCCCGGCCTGCTTCCGGTGGGTCAAATCAACGACTGGTGGTGTTTTTGAACCGTCACTCACCGACAGAGGGGACAGGAGCCTAATCGATGCAACCGAACCAATCACATGCTGGCGATCGCAACAGCATCATGGCCATGGTGATGGCTGGAGGGCAGGGATCACGACTGCGCCCGCTCACCGATAAGCGCTCGAAGCCGGCCGTCCCGTTCGGTGCCCGCTACCGGATCGTTGATTTTGTCCTCAGCAACCTGGTCAATTCCGGGATCTCGACGATCTATCTGCTGGTGCAGTACAACGTACTGCTGGGCGCCGCAACGCTGGTGAAGGGCGCCCGTGTGCGCAACTCCATCGTGCGACGCGAGGCGGTCATCGAGGAGGGCGCGGAGGTCGAGGACAGCATCATCATGGACTACGTCAGGGTCAGCAAGGGTGCGCGGCTGCGCCGCGTCATCGTCGACCGGCACAACCTAATCGAGCGGGAGATGCGCATCGGCTGGGACATCGAGAAGGACCGTTCGAGCCTGCCGGTGACCGACTCTGGCATCGTGGTGGTGCCACGCGGCCGGACCCCCTTCTTCGCCCGCGGGCCACGCGGAGCCGGTGGCGGGTACTCCGACTAAATGAGTTCCTCCTGAGACGCTTATGATTCAAAACGATAACGATTCAAAGCCATGACGATCCATAACCAAGAAATCGCAGACCGGCTCGAGCGTGCGGCCGATCTGCTCGAGATCGGTGGCGGCGATGCCTACCGGGTGCGCGCTTATCGCCAAGCCGCCCAGACCGTCTCCGGGCTGGCACAAAGCCTGGCCGATCAGGTCGAGAACGGCGCTGACCTGACCGAGCTGCCCGATATCGGCCAGAGCATGGCCGAGAAGATCGCGACCATCGCTCAGACCGGCGAGCTGCCACAGCTCGACGAGCTCGAGGAGACCCTGCCAGCCCAATTGAGCGAGCTGCTGCAGCTCTCCGGGCTGGGTCCGAAGCGGGTCAAGGCGCTGCATCAGGATCTCGGGATCGAGAATCTGGATGATCTCAAGCAGGCCGTCGATCAGCAGCGGGTGCGTCAGCTCGAGGGCTTTGGTCGCAAGACCGAGGAGACCATTGCCGAGCACCTGGCCCGGCGCCAGGGCCAGGAGACGCGCACCCGCTTGATGGAGGCCGAGGAGGTTGCTGAAACGCTCGCCAGGGATCTGGGTGGAATCGAGGGGGTCCAGCAGCTCACCGTCGCCGGCAGCGTCCGCCGCCGCAAGGAGACCGTTGGTGATCTCGACATCCTGGTCACCGCTGATCAAGGATCAGCAGTGATGGAGCGATTCACGGGTCATGAAGAGGTCCGCGAGATCGTCTCCCAGGGGGGAACTCGCTCGACCGTGGTGTTGCGCTCGGGCCTGCAGGTGGACCTGCGCCTGATGCCAGAAGCCGCCTACGGCGCCGCGCTGCATTATTTCACCGGCTCCAAGGCGCACAACATTGCGGTACGCCGAATGGGGGTCGAGCGCGGCCTCAAGATCAACGAGTACGGCGTCTTCCGCGACGACGAGCGCATCGCCGGGCGTACCGAGGAAGAGGTCTATGCCAGCGTGGACCTGCCCTATATCGAGCCGGTGCTGCGCGAGCACCGAGGCGAGATCGAGGCCGCGCAGCAGGGACGGCTGCCGCGGCTCATCGAGCTCGAGGCCATCCGCGGCGATCTGCATTGCCATACCCGCGCTAGCGACGGTCACGAGAGCCTGCGGGCAATGGCCGAGGCCGGTGCCGAGCGCGGCTATGAGTACCTGGCGATCACCGATCACACCCAGAACCTGAGCGTCGCCGGCGGACTCGACGAGGCCCGGCTACGCGAGCAGATCGAGCGCATCGATCGCCTGAACGATGCGCTTGACGGTCGAATCAGAGTGCTCAAGTCTGCGGAAGTCGACATCCTGGCGGACGGCTCGCTCGACCTGCCGGATACGGTCCTCGAGCGGCTCGACCTTTGTGTCTGCTCGATCCACGACAAGCTCGGTCTCTCGCGCGAGCAGCAGACCGAACGGGTGCTGCGGGCGATGGACAATCCGAATTTCTCCATCCTCGGCCATCCGCGCGGGCGTCTGATCGGCAAGCGCGATGCCTACGACCTGGATCTGGAGCGGGTGCTTGCGGCGGCGGCCGAGCGGGGCTGTTTCCTCGAGGTCAACGCGCAACCGAAGCGGCTCGATCTCAGCGACGCCGATTGCCGCCTCGCCAAGGAGATGGGCGTCAAGGTGGCGATCTCGACCGATGCCCACAGCAGCACCCATCTGGACTACATCCGCTTCGGCGTCGACCAAGCCCGGCGCGGCTGGCTGGAGGCCGATGACGTCATCAACACTCGCTCGCTCGAGGCGCTGCGCGCGCTGCTCAAGCGTGATTAAGCCACCCAACCTGAATGGTCAGTTGCCAAGCTGATTGAGATAGCTGGCCACGGCTTCAAGCTGAAGCTTGCTTGCCGGTACCGCGTCTTCGTGCTGTTCGGTATTCAAGATCTGCTGCAATTGCTGCGCGGTCCAGTCGCTGCGCTCAGCGAGTGTCCCGAACTCAGGACCGACGGGGGCACCCCCTTCATCAGGGACGCGGTGGCAGGTCGTACAGATCTGCTCGGCGATCTTCTCGCCTTGCTGGGCCTGAGACTGCGCGTTGCCGGTCTCGGCAACAGCTTGAGGTGCCCAGAGGGCAAGCAAAAAAGGACCGAGCAGGGCGGCCGCTGAAGATAGCGTCAAGGTGCGACTGTAAGCTGACATGTCATGACTCCCGAGTGTGTTCGATGATGATGCGGGTTGGGACAGGGATTGGATGGCGCAGATGCGTTCGCTTTGATGCGCCTCGTCGCTGCGCCTCCTTCGATTTCAATGAGGCTTTTGCAATGCGCATGCCGTTTTCTTGGAAGCACTCAGGATGGTGCGAGGCCTCACAGGGCATTGCTGAAGCAGCTGAGCAATCCGCTGGCGCCGAGGCACGTGTTTAGAACAGTCGAGCTAACCCGTTATGCTGGGTGAATCGAGCCATGTCTTGGTTTACATGAACCAATTAGAGGTCTGGCCTAGCCATGCTTGTCCTTGGGCCGGCCTGCTCGATGGAGCTGGCTTCGAATTTGCTTCACTCCAGTTGAATCCAGTTGAATCCAGAATCCAGACAACGTCCAGACGGCGAGACGGCGAGGCAGTGATCGATGAGGTAGCCATGACAGATAATGAAAGGGGGCGTGGTCTCAACGTGCTGAGCAAGCCCGAGCTGGCGCGTCGTCTCGACCAGCTGATCAGCGAATTGCTGGACGACGGACGCGGCAACGACGCGACCCGCGATCTGCTGCTCGAGCTGCAAACGCACCAGGTAGAGCTTGAGTTGCAGGGACGCGAGCTTGCCGATGCGCGTCACATCTTGGAGGTCTCCCGCGACCACTACGCCCGGTTGTTTGATCTGGCGCCGGTCGGCTTTGCGGTCTTCGATCGGCGCGGGCGCATCCGCGAGATCAATCTCACTGCCGCGCAGATGCTCGGGCGCGATCGTCTGCGGCTCGGTGGCACGCCGTTTCCGGTCCTGTTGGCAAGCGGCGAGATGCGGCGTTTCCTTGACCATGTCTCGGTCGTGATCAGCGGCGCCGAGGGGACGCGGATCGAGCCACTGGACGTCGATCTGGAAGCGCGCCGACCACGTCCCGGGCCGGCGCCCCAGTCCTTGCGGTTGGTGTCTTCACGACGCCATGGCGATCAGGGGCCTGAGTGCTTCAGCGCGCTGGTCGATATCACCGCCGAGCGGCGGCTTGAGCGCAGCAAGGTGGCGACCGAGCACCGCGCTCACGCCATCCTCGACGCCCTGCCGGCCGAGGTTCTCGTTCTAGACGCGAAGGGCCGCATCGTCCTCGCCAACGAGGCCTGGCGGTGCTTCGCCGACTGTCTTCAGTGCTCGACCTCGGGGTCGTCAGCGCAACGGGCCGATGTCGGATGCGACTATCTCGCGGCCTGTCGCGATCAGGCCTCCCGATCAGAGGCTGAGCGCCCTGCGTCAGGGGCCGAGACTGCTGCCATTGCCGACGGCGTGGCGGCCGTCCTCGAGCGGCGTCGCCACCGGTTCGTTGCTGAGTATGCCTGTGAGCGCCGGGATGGCGAGCACTGGCTGGCGTTGACCGCCGCGCCGCTCGACGCCGAGGGAGATGAGGGTGAGGGAAATGAGGCCGAGGGAGAGGAGACAGGGCAGGGTGCGGTCATCGTGCAGATCGACGTCACCGACCGTAAGCGCGCCGAGCAGAATACGCAGATCGCGCGGGAGACGGCAGCCCATGCGGCGCGCGTCAATGCGGTAGGCGTGCTCGCCACCTCATTGGTGCACGAGCTGGCGCAGCCACTGAACGCCGCGTCCTTCTTCGGGCGCGCCGCGCTCGAGCAGCTGCAAGGCTTCGATGCCAAGCAACGCTCAGCAGAGGCGGCGATGCTGGAGCCGATGATCGCCAAGGCCGATGCCCAGCTCGAGCGCGCCAGCGCCATTGTCGAGCGCCTGCGTCATTTCTTGCGCCATAAGGAGGTCCGGATGCAGCCGGTTGAGCTCGATCCACTGATCGAGCGCACGCTGGAGCTGATCGGCTGGTTCGCGAGCCAACGCCAGGTCGAGCTGGAGTTCGCCTCGGGCTCGGCCGGTCTCTGGCTGCTCGGTGACCCGGTTCAGCTTGAGCAGGTCATGGTCAACCTGATCTGCAACGCGGTGCAGGCCATCCATGAGGCCGAGATGCCGGTGCGGCAGGTGACCATTGCAACCGGTTCCTGCACCTCCGAGGTCAGCCTCATGGTCCAGACCGACGGCCAGACCGACACGGGCTCGCCGATGGTCCAGGTCACGGTGAGCGATACCGGCCCTGGACTGGCTGTGGAGAATGAGCATGCCCTATTCGATCTATTCGCCTCGCGCCGCAGCTCGGGGCTCGGGATGGGGCTTCCAATCAGCCGCGACATCGTGGAAGCCCATGGTGGCAAGCTCTGGGCTGATCCGAGCTCGAGCGTCGGCGCCTGTTTTCATTTCAAGCTGCCGCTGGCTCAGGCAGGAGGAGAATGATGAATGAGGAGCAAAGCGTCTACATCGTCGATGACGACGAGGCAATGCGCGAATCGATGCAGCTGTTGCTCGAGATGCTCGGCTATCGGGTGCAGGGCTTCGCCAGTGCCAAGGTGTTTCTCGCCTCCTGCTCGGACGACGACCGCGGCTGCCTGGTGCTCGACATGCGCATGCCAGAGATGACCGGCCTGGAACTGCAGCAGGCGCTGCGTCAACGCGGCTATGATCTGCCGATCATCTTCCTGTCCGGATTCGGCGATGTGCCAACCACGGTGCGGGCGGTGCAGTTGGGCGCGGTGGATTTCCTCGAGAAGCCGGTCAGCAAGAGCAAGCTGACCGAGCGTATCGAGCGTGCCTTCGAGATCGACCGCCGACGCCGTGACGATGCGAGCGCGGTGAAGGCCGTGCGCGCGCGCTGCGCGACCTTGACGCCCCGCGAGCAGCAGGTGATGGCATTGGCGACCCAAGGCCTGTCGAACAAGGACATCGCCTGTGAGCTCGAGATCAGCCCACGCACGGTTGAGACTCATCGGGCAAAGATGATGGAGAAGATGGAGGCCGACAGCATTGCCATGCTGTGCAACATGGTCGCGCTCTGTCCGTCTGGTGGAGAAGAGGCCACCGGCGTGGGCTGAGCGCCCAGGACTGAGCGCCCAGGACTGACCGCTATGCAGGCAACTCAGCACGCAGGATGCTAGGCTCGCCGCTTGATCCTGAGTGGAGGTTCGACTCGAGTGGCGAGCAAAGAGAATCCTGCAGCGAGCGCTGATCAGTCGGCAACCGCACCAGCGAACGATGGTGCAACAGAGAGGCCGTCAGAAACCCCGTCGGTTCCGGTGGTTGGCATTGGCGCCTCGGCGGGCGGCCTGGAAGCCTTCAAGGCCTTGCTGCAAGCGCTGCCGGAGGATACTGGCATGGCGTTCTTGCTGGTGCAGCATCTGGCGCCCACCCGCGAGAGCCTGCTGAGCGAGATCATGTCACGCGAGACCAGTCTGCCGGTCCAAGAGGCTGAAGACGGCACCTGGATTGCGTCGAATCAGATCTACGTGGCGCCACCGGACTGCAGTCTTGCGTTGCGCGATGGGCGACTCAAGCTCACCCGCGGAAGCAGCCGCGAGCATGGTGGCAGTCAGCTCAGCGGCAGTCAGCGCACCGAGCTACCGATCGATTTTATGCTGCGCTCGCTGGCCGATGAGATCGGACCGGCCGCGATCGGCGTCGTGCTCTCGGGTACGGCCTCCGACGGCACCCTGGGGCTCAAGGCGATCAAGGCCGCCGGCGGGATGACCTTTGCGCAGGATGAGGCCACCGCGCAGTATTTCGGCATGCCCGGTAACGCCATTGCCAGTGGCGCCGTGGATTTCGTGCTGCCGCCGGCCGGGATCGCGCGGGAGCTGAGCCGGATCGCTCGCCACCCGTATCTGCTCGATCGCAGCCATGCTCAGGCTGAGGATGACCCCGGCGCCAGCAGCGAGGAGATGAAACAGGTCTTCGCGCTCTTGCGCGGGCGCACCGGACACGATTTCAGCTACTACAAGCACGCCACCATCAAACGGCGCCTCAAACGTCGGATGCTGTTGAGCAAGCTGGAGCGTTTCCGCGACTATCTGGAGTATCTGCGCAGCGAGCCCCAAGAGGTCGATGCGCTCTTTCACGACATCACCATCAACGTCACCGGTTTCTTCCGCGAACCGAAGACCTTCGAGTCATTGCGTGACTACATCCTGCCGACGCTCCTCAAAGACCGATCGCCAAACGACACGCTGCGGATCTGGGTGCCAGGCTGCTCGACTGGTGAGGAGCCCTACTCGCTGGCCATGGTGCTGCTCGAGGCGCTGGGGCCGCAGTCGGAGATCCCGGTACAGATCTTCGGCACCGACATCGATGAGCGAGCCATCGAGCGCGCCCGGAGCGGTGTCTATTCGAGCCGAATCAGCAGCGAGCTCTCACAGGGGGCGCCTCAATCGGTTTTTCCATGAGGCCGCAGGCGGCTGGCAGGTTAATAAGGCGGTGCGCAGCCTCTGTATCTTCGCGCCGCACGATGTCACCAGCGACCCACCGTACTCGCGACTCGATCTCATCTGCTGTCGCAACCTGATGATCTATCTCGGCAGCACACTACAGCGTCGGGTGCTGCAGATCTTTCACTATGCACTGAAGCCCGCTGGGTTCCTGCTCTTGGGCGCCTCGGAGGGCATCGGCAGCAGCTCCGATCTGTTCCGGCTCGAGAACAAGGAAGCGAAGGTCTATGCCAAGCAGTCCACCGCATCGACGCCGACCTATGAGTTTGCCCCTGCCAGTCGGTATGCTGGTCGCGAGTCGCGCCACGGCCAACATGAGCCCATTGGTCTGTCCGAGTCTGAGATCAGGAAGGAGGCTGACCGCACCGTATTGACGCTGTTTGGCCCGCCCGGCGTCATCGTCAGCCGCGACCTCAGCGTGCTGAGCTTCCGCGGTAAGACCGGCCGCTACCTCGAGCCCTTGCCCGGCACCGCCAGCCTGGATCTAGTCAAGCTGGTTCGCCAGGAACTCCTGGTCGACCTGCGCAACCTGTTCAAGCGGGCGCTCAAGAGCGATGAGCCCGTCATTAAGACGGGGATCGATCTCAAGATGGACGGCCGCGAGAGCCAGCTGAGCCTGCGCGTGATACCGCTGGCAAAGGACGCCCCAGAACGCTTCTATCTGATCCTGTTTGAAGAACATCCGGTCAATGCTGCTGACGCTGAGCCCCCTTCCGCCTCGGCGAGCAATGGCTCGGAGGACGACGAAGAACGGGGCAGCGAGGCGGATCAGGCAAGGATCGCAAAGCTCGAAAAGGAGCTGGAGGAGACACGCGAGTACATGCAATCGATCATCGAGGATCAAGAGAGCACCAATGAGGAGCTGCAGTCCGCCAACGAGGAGGTGCAATCGACCAACGAGGAGTTGCAGAGCACCAACGAGGAGCTGGAGACCGCGAAAGAGGAGCTGCAGAGCACGAATGAAGAGCTTGCCACCGTTAATGACGAGCTCGGGCATCGTAATGCCGAGCTGACGGCAACCAACAACGACCTCCGCAACCTGCTGAGCAGTGTCAATCTGCCGATTCTGATGCTCGATCGCGAGCTGCGGGTGCGTCAGTTCACCCCGCGCGCCAAGCGGCTGTTCAATCTCATCGATGGCGATGTCGGCCGTCCGATTGGCAACCTCCGACCCAATATCGACTTGCCGAGGCTCGAGGCGCTCGCGCATGAGGTGATGGAGAGCATGGCCGTCAAGCGGCTCGAGGCCGAAGGCGAGCACGGAAAAACCCAGGATGTCACCTTGCGTCCCTACCGAACGCACGATCAACGCATCGATGGGGTGGTGATCACCATCTTTGATCGTGACCAGCCAGTGCCCAGCTGAGCCGTACAGCACGGCGATCTGACGCCTTAGCTCTTGGAGTCGGTGCTCGAGTCACGCTTGAAGTAATCGTGCTCGTCGCCGAACTGCTGCTCAAAGGCCTCGAACAGGGCGTCCATGCCGGTCGGCGGGTCAGCGATGTCCATCCCGAGCAGCCGTGAGAGTCCGCGGTACATCGGATACTCGGCGATGCAGAGGCCTTTGAGACCGAAGCGCTCCTGTAGCCCTGGGATCACATGATGCTGCTGAAAGCCGCGCAGCAGCAGCGCGTTGGCGGGCTGCTCGTCGGCAATCACTGCATGCGCTTGCTCCAGGAACTGTGCGACGACCTGGGCTGCCGCGGTGGCCTGCTCGGACTGCGGTTGCATTGGCATCGGCGGCCGGCCGGTGACCTGAGGATCGGTGTCAGGCAGCTCGTCATAGAGCGCATCGGCACCCGGGCTGCTGCGCAGCACTAGCACGGCCCGGTGCTGGGATTCGGTGTTGAGGAAGACCTCGCCGTCGAAGTCCAGGTCGAGGGCGTCTTGGATCTTGCTGCAGAGACGCTGGTTCAGCTCGGTCGGGATGCGCCCAGCGCGCCGATCGGTGATCTCACCGGCGCTGTTGATGCTGGCAAAGTTGACCCGCGCGGCCAGATCACCCGGCTGCAGTGGGAAGTCGGTGCCCAGCGCTGAGAGCACCCCGCGGCCGATGCGCCAGCGCAGCGGATCATAGCCGAACAGCGCCAGATGCCCAGGACCGCTGCCCGGCGTGATGCCGGGGCCGACCATCTCGAGCAAACCGCAGGAGGAGTCATGCGCCAGTGCGTCGAGATTCGGCGTCTCGGCGGTATCCAGCGCGGTGCGCCCGGTCTCCTCGCTCGCCAGCCCGCCGAGACCGTCCATGATCAGGTAGACGATCTTAGCGCCGGGAGTGATCAGTTCTTGCCAAGTATCGGTGATGTCCATGGTGGTCCTCCGTTGATGGTGGGTCTGTCTGGCGGCCCAGGCCGCTGTGCTTGCATGAATGCTTGTATGCTTGATAGGTGCCCAGCTCGGGGCGCTGCAGTCTTGCCTGACAGGCGGTTGGTTGACGGTTGGTAGACGATTGGTGATCAGGCGATTGGTTCGTCATCGCGCGTTGGTCTTCAGCAGCCCGACCGGGAACCGGCGCAAGACCCTGCTGGCGCGAAGGGCTTGACGCCCTTCATGCTGCTCGGTCTCAAGCGGCTGGCCTGGTTTGGCATCCGTGCTGCGCTTCCTGCTGTTCTCTGAGTCGCTTCCTGCACCGCGCTCGGTGCCGCTCACTGAACCGCCTAGGACATCGTCGAGCCGCGCGGCCGGGATCGAGATCCAGGTCTCGTCCCAACCGGGGTCCTGCAATGGATCGATATAGCCGATGCTTGAGCCGGCCAGCTCGCTCAGTCCGGCGAGCAGGCGCGGCGCAATGACCACCACCGACTGGCCCTGATGGCTGCGACTGAAGGCGCAGAGACGGTGCGCATGTGGGCCTTCAACCGTGAGTGGTGAGTACTCGCCGTGGGCGAAGAGATCAGGCATCTGCTCGCGCAGCAGCAGCGCGCGGCGGATCAGAGACAGCTTGGCGCGGCCGTCGCTGAGGGTGTTGTCCAGTGCCTGTGAGCGCAGTGGCTGTGGGAGACCTTCCGCTGTCTCGCCTGCATCATCAATGGCTGCAAGGCTATCGAGCTCACTGAGCCAATGGCGACGGCGCTCGAAATCCACCGGGCGGCGATTATCGGGATCGACCAGGCTGAAGTCCCACAGCTCGCAGCCCTGATAGAGGTC
>NZ_JAYESN010000072.1:0-22302 GCF_034860625.1 Lamprobacter sp. | reverse complement strand
GCCGCCGCCGTTGACGACCCGGTGCAGAAAGGCCATCAGCACCAGATGCGGGGCGATCTCATGATAGGGGGCGCTCTTCAACAGCGGCTCGCCGTGCTGGCGCCAGAAGTCGAGAAAGGCCGCCAACAGCCGCTGCGGATCGAGCTGGCCTTGGTCATCGAGCCAGGTCGGGCTGATCTGCGGCAGGGAATCCTGCGGGCCGAGGGCCAACATGCGCGGCAAGACTTCTCGATAGATCGGATTGGCAATCACCAGGCCACCGCCAACCGCTCGACGTAGCAATCCGAGATCGATCAGATAGTCACGATCGTCCAGGGGCACGCTGTCGAGCGACTCGCCGGCCAGCATCGGCTCAATGATGCCTCGCACCCGCTCCTCACGCAGCTTATCGGCCAGCTGATCGAGATGGGTCACACGATTGAAGATCAGATACTCCTTGGCCGCGTCGATCATTGCCGCATCGATTGGACGCGTGCGATCGCGCCCCTCGGGCGAGCGGAAACAGGCCTGATAGGCCAGTGCATTGACCAGCCAGGGCTGACCTTGGGTGAGCGTCCAGACCTGCTGCAGCGCCTCCGGGGTGAAGACCTGACCGGTTTCTTGAGTGTGTTCTTGCAGCAGGGTGCGGGTTTCCGCCGCGCTGAAATCGCCCAAGCGCAGGGACTCAGCCTTGATATTGAAGGCGCTGCCGCCGGTGATCGGCGCCGCCTCGGAGCGGGCATGGATGCGATAGTCGCGCAGATCGCGCACGCCGCAGAGGATGACTGTGTTGGGAAAGGCCTGCGGACGCTGGGGATAGCCAGCCCGCAGTTGGCGCAGCAGCGCGATGAGGGTGTCGCCGATCAGGGCGTCGACCTCGTCGAGCAGCAGCACCACGGGGGTCTGGCTGTTGGCGCTCCAGGCTTCGAGCAGGCCGGCGAGTACGCCATCGATGCCGCGCGCTTGCCAGGCTTGCTCGGTCCAGTCGTGCAGGCGCTCATCGCCGATGTAGAGACGGGCAGCGGCCTCGATGGTGCCGCAGATCGTGCGCATGCCGCGGGCGACATCCTCGCGCGCGGTCTGCGCCCCTTCGAGATTCGCGTACACCGCTTGGTAACGGCCATCCTGGTTCAGATGCGCCATCAGCGACAGCAAGCAGGAGGTCTTGCCGGTCTGGCGCGGGGCGTGGAGCAGGAAATATTTCTGCTGCTCAATCAGCGCGAGCACCTGCTCCAGATCCCAGCGCGTGAGCGGCGGCAGGAGATAATGCATCTCGGCCCGCACCGGCCCCTCGGTATTAAAAAACCGCATCGCACACAGCTCCTATTGACAGCGTCCGAGCGTTCAACCTAAAAAGAGCATTTCAACCGCAGATGACGCAGATTACCGCAGAGATTTCAATACATTGCAGCCGTTCATTGCTTTACCTGCTGGGTGGCCTTGTTAAACCTGCTAAGACCTTGTTTTATATTATTTTAATCTGTGAAAACCTGCGTCGTCTGCGGTTTATAGCTTCAAGAGTAGCACGCCCAGCTAAGCCTGCGCGGTCAGACTCACCGCAGGCTGTGGGCTCAGGGCGATACACTACCACCCCAGCCAATCGTCCAGACTCAGCCGCAGGCGCTGCGAGCAGCGGCGGTCAATGCGCTGAAGACCATCAGCACGATGAGGTGCAGCGGCAGGTGACCAAGCTGATCAAGCCAGTCGAATCAGCGCGAACGTTTCTCAACGGCGCCGATCCGTGCTCGGGACTTGCCGACCCGTTTGCTGCACTCGCCGAGCAAGGCTTCCGCGCGCTGCGCATCGGCGGCCGAGAGGCCGATCTGCCGCCGCGAAGCCTGCTGCTGCATGGGTTCACCGGCTTGGCCGAGGATTGGCGTCACTGCTGGCCGACGACAGCGTTGAGATCGAAGCGAAAGCCAGGGCCAGAACTGGAGATCGAGCCAGCGCCGAAGCAGAAGCCAGGGCCAGCGTCAGAGCCAAGGCCAGAGCCAAGGCCAGAGCCGGCCTTGGCCATCGATCTGCCGGGGCATGGTGGCAGCGTCGCGCCCGAAGGCGCCTTCGATGAAGCGCTGCACCGGTTGCTCGCGGTCTTGCCAGCCTCGATCGATCGGGTCGTCGGCTATTCGCTCGGCGGTCGTCTGGCACTCGGCCTGCTGCGGCTGGCACCACAGCGTTTCCGCACCGCGATCATCCTCTCGGCGCATCCTGGTTTGGCTGATCCGCAAGCGCGGACGAGCCGCCGGGCCGCCGATCAACGCTGGATCGAACGGCTCGAGCAACAGGGCATCGCGGCCTTCGTCGAGGCCTGGGAGGCCTTGCCGCTGTTGGCGACGCAGAGTTTGGTGCCCGCGTCACGCCTGGCACGGCAACGCGAACAACGCCTGAGTCAATCCGCAACCGGGCTTGCGGCCTCGTTATCTGTGCATGGGCTCGCCGAGATGCCGAACATGCGCGAGACCATCATCCAGTATCCCGGCGAGTTGCACTGGGTCGCCGGTGCCGAGGATGCGAAGTTCAGCGCCTTGGCCTGCGAAGTCGAACGCTGGCGGCCATCGCTGCGGTTGCATCTGCTGCCCGGCGTCGGTCATAACCCCCTGCTCGAGGCGCCTGAGCCGCTGCGGACCATCATGCTTCCAAAGCTCGCGAGCACATAAGGCGCTTGTAGCCTGATCTGCATCTGTCTTGCGCGTCTGCTCGCTCAAATGGCTCGGATGTTTCTTCCATGGCTTGCAAGGTCGGAGTCTCAGTTGCATTACCCTGCACCTTTCGTCCTGTTCGATACTGCGCATCTGCTCGCGCTCGCCTTGGTGGCCCTGGTTGGGGGCGCTTTACCGCTGGCCGCCCGGCGCTGGCTATCCCTGTCCTGGCAAGTGCATCTCGGGCAACTTCTGGGACTGATGTTACTGGTGCAGGAAATCGTCGGCATCTGGCTACGCACGCAGTATTACGGCGAGCCCTGGACGAGGGTCCTGCCCTTGCATCTCTGTGGTCTCGCCGTGCTGCTAACCGCCTGGACCTTGCTCTGGCGCCACTATCGCGCCTATGAGATCGTCTATTTTTGGGCCTGGGGCGGCGCCCTGCAGGCCTTGCTGACACCAGACCTGCGGGATGGGTTTCCCGATCCCCGCTGGATCAGCTTCTTCATTGGGCATGGGCTGATCCTGATCGGGGTGCTCTACGCGACGCTAGTGTATCGCTTTCGCCCCTGGCCGATCTCGATCCTCAAATCGCTTGCCAGTCTAGCGCTGGCGGCCCTGCTGATCGCCCCACTCAACCTGCTGCTCGACGCAAATTATCTGTTCCTCTCGCAGAAACCGCAGCAGGCCTCGCTGATGGATCTGCTTGGTCCCTGGCCCTGGTACTTAGGCTCGCTTGCGCTCCTGGCGCTGCTTTCCAGCCTCGTGTTCTATCTGCCGTTTCTGATTCGCGATTGGCGCGCACGGAGAACATCAGGTACTATTGAGAAGCGTTCACTTAGCTAATATAGAATTTAAAATTCGTTTTGAGGGAATACTGATGAGCAAAGAGCGTATTTTTGTAGACACCGCGATGCAACACCTGGCTGATGGTGCCGAATTGTCGGCGGCTTTATCCGATATTTTTGCTCGGATCTTGAGTCGTCAGTTGACTGTGGATAAAGATACCGAGCACGTTGAATATAGTAATGCTTTTGGTAATTTACTATCTGTTTTCACTTTTGTTGCAACTGCTGATCCTAATCAGCGGCCTAATTCACCATTTGATTATGGAGAGCGTGTTACAGAAGCCAAGGAATACGCAGAGCAAGAAATCTTAAATCCATCGGAATCTATTGATTACTTGATCGTCACTGAAGAGCAGTTGCGTCATGCAGTAAATGATAGTAGCTATACTATTGAGCATGAAGGGATTTTGTATACTTTTGGAGACTCGGAATACAATATTGACACATCTCAAGTGACTAATATGTCAAGGCTTTTTTATGGAATTAGTGGTTTTGACGAAGATATTGGTTATTGGGATACTTCAAGCGTTACTGATATGTACTGGATGTTCGGTAGTGCTTCATCGTTTAATCAGGATATTAGTCAATGGGATACGTCAAATGTCAATGATATGAGCTGGATGTTCAGTAGAGCGACTTCATTTAATCAAAATATCGGTCAGTGGGACACCTCGAATGTCGTTGACATGAATCGAATTTTTAGCAACGCTTCATCCTTCAACCAGGATATCAGTCAGTGGGACACTTCGAGTCTTACTGATATGGGCTCGATGTTCAATAGTGCAGCATCGTTCAATCAGGATATCAGTCAGTGGGATACATCAAAGGTGACTGATATGAGCTGGATGTTCAGTAGGGCGGCTTCTTTTAATCAAGACATTGGTCAATGGGATACTTTGAGAGTCACCGATATGGGTCGAATGTTTAGCAATGCTCAGTCATTCAACCAAGACCTTGGTCAATGGAACACTTCGAGTGTAACTGATATGGGCTCGATGTTTAATAGCGCTTCATCATTTGATCAAGATATTGGCCAGTGGGATACTTCCAGCGTGACGGATATGAGTTCGATGTTCAGTAGTGCTTTATCGTTCAATCAGGATATCAGTCAGTGGGATACGTCAAAGGTGACTGATATG
This sequence comes from Lamprobacter sp., assembly GCF_034860625.1. Classification (NCBI taxonomy): domain Bacteria; kingdom Pseudomonadati; phylum Pseudomonadota; class Gammaproteobacteria; order Chromatiales; family Chromatiaceae; genus Lamprobacter; species Lamprobacter sp. The sequence goes on along the minus strand of NZ_JAYESN010000072.1, from coordinate 17,697 downwards.
AGCTGGATGTTCAGCAGGGCGGCTTCATTCAATCAAGACATTGGTCAATGGGATACTTCGAGAGTCACCGATATGGGTCGAATGTTTAGCAATGCTTCGTCATTCAATCAGGATATCAGTCAGTGGGATACTTCGAGGGTAACAGATGTGAGTTCGATGTTTAGCAGTGCCTCACTGTTTAATCAAGATATCGGTCAATGGGACACATCAAAAGTCGTTGACATGAATGCTATGTTTAGTAATGCTTCGTCGTTTAACCAGGATATCAGTCAGTGGGATACGTCAAAGGTGACTGATATGAGCTGGATGTTCAACAGAGCGGCTTTGTTTAATCAAGATATCGGTCAATGGGACACATCGAGAGTCAACGATATGAGTTGGATGTTTAGCAATGCCTCTGAATTTAATCAAGATTTATCAGATTGGTTCGTAGCACAAATTGCACAAGAACCGGAAAACTTCTCTCAGAACTCACCGCTAAACGATAACCCTGATTTTCATCCTCGTTGGGGTGAATTGATTTCTGAACTATCTCTAATGTTAGAGCATCAAAATATTGAATTATTAGGCATAATGTAGCGTTGACGATTTTTTCATCAATCGGCGCCTGAAACTAACATAATGCAAGGACCACAGCGCGCTACTAGGTCGATGCCTACAACCGCCCGAGATAGGTGTAACCATAGAGTCCGGCCTTGAGTTCGGAGTAGAACTGCTCGCGCGTCTCGCGCGCGAGCACGGCGCCGTCGAGGCGGCGACGGTACTGGGCGAGCAGCGCCCGCGGCTCGAAATGCACCCTGGCCAAGAGTTCATCGGCCGAATCACCATGCTCGAGTTCGAGCAGGCGCCAGCCCTCGGGCTGGTCATCGTCGATCTCGATCGCGACGGCATCGGTGTCGCCGAACAGGTTGTGCATGTCGCCCAGGATCTCCTGATAGGCGCCGACCAGGAAGAAGCCGAGCAGGTAGGTCTCGCGTTGCGGATCGAACGCATGCACCGGCAAGCTCGCCTCGATGCCGTCCTGATCGACATAGTGGGCGATGCAGCCGTCGGAGTCGCAGGTCAGGTCATGGATCACGCCGCGCTCGGTCGGTGCCTCGTCGAGCCGCTGCAAAGGGCAGATCGGGAAGATCTGATCGATGGCCCAGACATCGGGCAGCGATTGGAACAGCGAGAAGTTGCAGAACAGCTTGTCGGCGAGCAGGGCGTCGATCTGCTCGAGCACCGCGCGCTGGCGGCGATTGGCGTGCGAGAGACGCGGGCGCAGCGTGCGACAGCAGGCGATGAACAGCTCATCGGCGCGCGCTCGGGCGATCAATCCATGCGCGCCGAGCTGGCCAGCGGCGAAACGCTGGCGCAGCGCTTGGACTGCGGCGGCGGCGGCCTCATGGACGGCCAGCGCCGGGGCCTCGGTGGCCTCGCGCAGTGCGCGCTCGAGGCGCTCGAGTTCGGATTCGAGGGCGTCGGTGGTGGTTGCAACCTCGTGAGCGGGCAGCGTATCAGGCTGCGGGTCTGCCCCTGTGACTGGTCGCGATGCGGCAGGATCGAGCTGCCGGTGCGCTCCAACGTCCGCACCCTCATCGCTGGCCCGCTCGCGATCGGCGACATCGGTGATCAGCACCGCATGATGGGCGCTCAGCGCGCGCCCGGATTCGGTGATCAGGTCCGGCTCGGGCAGTGCATGCTCGGCGCAGAGCGAGCCGATGGTCGAGACGATGGCCTCGGCGTAGTCCTCGGCGCGATAGTTCATCGAGCAGTAGGCGCGGGTGTGGCTGCCCTCGTAGTCGACGCCGAGTCCGCCGCCGAGATCGAGGATGTGCGGCGCGGCGCCGAGCGCATGCAGCGCGGCGTAGAATTGGCCCAGCTCGGCGACGCCGGCGCGGATGTCCTCGAGGCTTGGGATCTGCGAGCCCAGATGCGCGTGCAGCAACCGCAGCCAGGGCAGCCGATCGACGGCGCGCAGGCGCTCGACCAGCGCCAGCAGCTGGCTCGCCGAGAGGCCGAATTTGGCCTTGTCGCCGCCGCTGTTCTGCCAGTTGCCAGCGGCCGCGGCGGCGAGGCGGATGCGCACGCCGATGGCCGGCTCGACCCCGAGCCGCTCGGCCTCTTCTAGCACCAGATCAAGCTCCGAAGGCTTCTCGATGACGATATGGACCGCGAGCCCGAGGCGACGGCCGATCAGCGCCAGGCGGATGTATTCGCGGTCTTTGTAGCCATTGCAGATGACGGGCTGGCCGGGTGGTACGAGTGCCAGCACCGCCATCAGCTCCGGCTTGCTGCCGGCCTCGAGCCCAAGCCCGCCGGCGCTGAGCAAGGCTCGCACCACGCTGCGCTGCTGGTTGACCTTGATCGGGTAGACCGGCCGATATTGGCCTTGGTAGTCGTGCGCAGCGATGGCCGCGGCAAAGGCGCCTTGGAGCCGATGCACGCGATGACGCAGGATGTCGTCGAAGCGCACCAGCACCGGCAACGAGAGCCCGGCATCGCGAAGCCTGTCGGCGAGCTGGACAAGATCGATGCGCGTCTCGGAACCGGGATGGGGGCGGGCGCAGAGATGGCCGTCTGGGCCGATCTCGAAATAGCCCTCGCTCCAGCGCTCGATGGCGTAGATGAGGTCGCAGCGGGGGTCAACGGGCGCCATGGTCAAGCTCCAAGAGTTCAAGCAGAGGTCAAGCGCTCATGCGTTTGGGCGCACCGGTTTGGGCGCACTGATGGTATCACCCTGCGACTGAATGTCGATGTTATGGCAGAGTGCGATTCAGCGCTTTAAGCCGGTGCCTGAGGCCCCGTCTTAAGCGGCCATCTTAAGCGGGCGCCTCAAGCACAATCTTAACGGTTGGTAATCTTCGGTTACGTTGCTGGTAAGGGCTGAGCCCGTATGCTTGCGTACCCATGGGTCTCAACACGATTGCGCAACAGGAGAACAGGCGATGGCGATGAGCGATGGTGTAACCGCTGAACAAAGCGCGGCGCAGCAGGCGTTTGCGCAGGTCCGCACCGATCTGCGCGGGCGCATCGTCGGCCAGGATGCGTTGATCGAGCGGTTGCTGATCGCGCTGCTCGCGGATGGCCATCTGCTGGTCGAGGGTGCGCCGGGGCTGGCCAAGACCACCGCGATCAAGGAGCTGGCCCTGCGCCTCGAGGGCGATTTCCAGCGCGTCCAGTTCACCCCGGACCTGCTGCCTGGCGACTTGACCGGCACCGATATCTATCGGCCCGAGACTGGCGAGTTCCAGTTCCAGCGCGGGCCGTTGTTCCATCATCTGGTGCTGGCCGATGAGGTCAATCGTGCGCCGGCCAAGGTCCAGTCGGCCCTGCTCGAGGCGATGGGTGAGCGTCAGATCACGGTTGGCGTGCAAACCTATCCGCTGCCGGAGCCGTTCTTGGTGATGGCGACCCAGAACCCGATCGAGCAGGAAGGCACCTATCCGCTGCCGGAGGCGCAGTTGGATCGCTTCTTGATGCAGGTTCGCGTCGGCTATCCAGACCCGAGGACCGAGCGCAGCATCCTTGAGATCGCGCGCGCCGAGGCGCGTGGGCAGCTGCGTCAGCGGGTCAGCACGGCGCCGGTCATCCGTCGTGAGCAGGTGTTTGCGGCCCGCGCCGAGGTGATGGCGTTGCATATGGCGGACAATCTCGAGGAATACCTGGTGCAGCTGGTGCTGGCGACCCGTGATCCCTCGCCCTATGACCCAGGGCTGGCGCGTATGGTCGATTACGGCGCAAGCCCTCGCGCGACGATTGCGCTGGACCGCTGCGCCCGCGCCCGTGCCTGGCTGCGAGGTGCTGACTATGTGACGCCGGATGATTGCCATGCGGTTGCCTATGATGTGCTACGCCATCGCGTCCTGCTCAGCTACGCCGCCGAAACCGAAGGCTTGACCACGGATGCGCTAGTGGCGCAGCTAATCCGACGGGTGCCGATGGTTTGAATGATGAAGCGTGAATTTGAAGGGCGAAAGGTAAAGTTGGCTCGGCGGGGCGCTATGAGCCTTAGCTGGATTTGACTAGGCATTGGGAGTCATAAGGGTGAGCCTTAGCGACGATGAGCGTGTTTATCGTGTCGATGCCGATGAGCTGGTGGCCTTGCGGTCTTCCGGGGAGCGGTTGCGCCCAGCGTGCATCCAGAGCGCGCGCTCGGCTTTGGCTGGCGCGCATCGCTCGCGCTTTCATGGGCGCGGGATGGACTATCGCGAGTCGCGCCACTATCAGCCGGGCGACGATATCCGCAATATGGACTGGCGCATCACCGCCCGCAGCGGCCATGCGCATGTGAAGGTCTTCGATGAGGAGCGCGAGCGGCCGGTCGTGGTCCTGGTCGACTTTGGCACGAGCATGTCGTTTGCCTCGCAAGGGGTCTTCAAGTCGGTACAGGCTGCGCGTCTGGCGGCCTTGATTGGTTGGTCCGCGATCAGCCATGGCGACCGCATCGGGGCGCTGCTGTTTACCGATGCCGCCCAGGCTGGACAGCATGCGGAGCTGTCGCCGGCAGGCGGGCGCCGTGGTCAGATGCGCCTGATCCGGGCCTTGGCTCAGGCCGGGGCGCCGGAGGTGAGCTGGAGCGGTCAGGCCAACAGCGGCAGCGGTCTAACGGCTGCGCTGCTGCGGCTACGCCGGGTGGCACGGCCTGGTAGCCTGGTGTTTCTGCTCTCGGATTTCTATAGCGCCGACACCGACACTAAGCACCATCTCAGCCGTTTGGCTCAACATAGCGATGTCAATGCGATCCAGCTGCTTGATCCGCTTGAGCTAGCCCCACCGCCGCCGGGTCGGTATGGGATCAGCGACGGGCGGCGACGCGCGATGATCGATACCCGCTCGCCTGGCGAGCGCGAGCGTTATGCTCGCGAGCTTGCACGCCATCACCAAGGCGTTCGTCAGCTCACGGTTGAGAATGGCATTGGTCTGCTGCAGTGCTTGACTACCGATGATCCGGCAGCACGCTTGGCTCAGCTGCTGGCCGGACCTGATGGCCTTCGCGGCGCGCTGGATGCCCAAGCCGAGCCGATCGGCTGGTCGGCTGGGGGCCTCTTGGCTGGAGGCATTTGATCATGGCGCGCGAAGGTAGCGATGTCGCAACAGCCGCGCCGGCGCAAGCAGCGCAATCCGCCGATCCTGGCGAGGCGATGCAGGCGCAGGTTGCCGCTCCGGCCGCGAATCCCGCCGAGCAGCTAGGCGCAAGTCTCGACCTGCGCGATATTCACCTGCCTGCTGAGCCGGGATTTTGGCCGCCAGCGCCCGGTTGGTGGCTGTTGTTCGCACTGTTATTGGCGGTGATGCTCTGGCTCGGACGGCTGGGCTGGACGCAGTACCGAGGATGGCGCCGGCGGCAGCACATTCTGGCTGAGCTCGATCGCTTGGAAGGCTCGGGATTGCGTGGACCAGCCCTGGTCGCGGCGCTGTCGGCCTTGCTCAAGCGGGTCGCGCTGAGCCGTTACCCGCGCACCGAGGTAGCGGCCTTGACCGGTGAGGCCTGGCTGACGTTTCTCGATCGCAGTGGCGGTGATGGCCGCTTTACTGGAGGCCCTGGCCGAGTGCTGGCGGAGGGCGCCTATGCCCCGCCAGCAGAGGTCTTCAGCAAAGAGGCTGATACCCAAGCGCTGAGGGTCGTTGTCCGCGACTGGCTGCGGAGGAACAGTTGATGGCGGGATTGATTCCGGGACTCGAGATCAATCTGGCTTGGCCCTGGCTGCTGCTGGCATTGCCACTGCCTTGGCTGGTGCGTCTTGGTCTGCCGCGCGCTGAGGCGGCGGCCCCCTCGGCCCTGAGAGTGCCCTTTTATCGCCTGCTCAGCAGAGGTCAAGATCATGCCCTGGCGGTGCCGCGGCGCTGGACGCTGCTGCTGGCGCTGCTGGCCTGGCTATTGTTGGTGCTTGCTGCTGCCCGTCCGCAGTGGCTGGGTGAGCCGGTGGCCTTGCCGATGGCCGGTCGCGATCTGATGTTGGCGGTCGATATCTCGGGATCTATGACCGAAGAGGATATGGTGATCGGTGGGCAGTGGGTCGATCGGCTGATGGCGGTCAAGGCGGTTGCCGGCGACTTCATCGAACGCCGCGAGGGTGATCGCGTCGGTCTCATCCTATTTGGCCAACAAGCTTACATGCAAACACCGCTGACCTTCGATCGCGCAACGGCACGCACGCTGCTGTTCGAATCGGCGGTCGGTCTAGCCGGGCGCGAGACCGCGATCGGTGACGCCATTGGGCTTGCGGTGAAGCGCTTACGGGATCAGCCAACCGAGGAGCGAGTGCTGGTGCTCTTGACCGATGGTGCTAACACAGCCGGCAGCATCGCACCATTGAAGGCGGCGGAGTTGGCGGAAGAGGCTGGAGTGCGGATATACAGCATCGGCATTGGCTCTGATCCGCGCGCCGGTTTTGGCGCCTTTGGCCTGAGCATGGGTCGCAACCCGATCGACGAGGCGACCTTGTCGGCGATTGCTGAGCGCACCGGTGGACGCTATTTCCGGGCGCGCGATGTGCGCGAGCTGCAAGGCATCTACGCGGTGCTCGATGAGCTGGAGCCGGTCGAGTCCGATCAACAGAGGTTTCGGCCAGTTGGCGAGCTCTTTGTCTGGCCGCTAGGTGCCGCGCTGCTGCTGACGGCTCTGCTGGCGATTGGTCCTGTTGGCCTGATCGAAGCTATTCAGCAGGCACTGACGCGGCGTCAGGGCTAGCAGGATGGGTGCGAGGTGGGTTGTCAACCGGATCGCTCGCTCGGCGCTACCGCCTGGGGTCAACGGATTGCGGGCGACTGATCGAGATTTGCGTTAGGGAGTCGTTTTCATGAGCTTCATGAGCGAGTTTCATTTCATTGAGCCACTGTGGTTTCTGGCCATGATCCCGCTCGGGCTACTGCTGTGGCTTGGCTGGCGTGCCGAGGCTGGGGTCTCGGCCTGGCGTCGCGTCATCGATCCGCGCTTGCTGAGGGTTTTGACGATCGGCAGTGCCGGACCCGGCAGCCGGCTGCCCCTGATGCTATTGGCCGTTGGTTGGCTGATCGCGGTGGTGGCATTGGCCAACCCGACCTTCGAGCGGCAGCCGGTGCCGGCCTTCCGCAGCGATGCGGCGCGGGTCGTGGTGCTGGACCTATCGCGCTCGATGTTGGCCGCGGATCTCAGTCCATCGCGTCTGGAGCGGGCGCGCTATAAGATCGCCGACATCCTCAGTCGAAGCGCCGATGGTCAGGTTGGGCTGGTGGTCTATGCGGGCGACGCCTTTGCCGTCTCGCCCCTGACCGATGATGCGGAAACCATTCGCGCCATGCTGGAGGCATTGAGTCCGCAGATCATGCCGGTTCAGGGGAGTCGCCCAGACCGAGGCATTGAGCTCGGCCTTGACCTGCTGCGCCAAGCCGGCGCGCGCAACGGCGAGATCATCCTGCTGACCGACGATGCGGGCGGCGCAAGCGCGCTGGCAATGGCCGAGCAGTTGACTGATGCCGGACATGCGCTTGCGGTGATCGGTGTTGGCACTGCGGAGGGTGCGCCGGTACCAGGTGTCACGACCTCAACGGGTCCGGTGATGAGCCGATTGGATATCCCGGCACTGGAACAACTGGCGGATGCTGGAGCGGGTCGCTATGCAACGCTCAGCAGCAGCGATCATGATCTCGATCAGGTGCTCAACGATCCGAGTGCCCGCCCGCGTGCGCTGGCTGAAGCTGACCCCCTGTTGGCTGAGCGTTGGAACGAGCTTGGCCCTTGGGTGGCAGTACTGTTGCTGCCATTGGCCGCGCTCGCATTTCGGCGTGGCTGGCTGATGGCGCTGCTGCTTGTGCTGGGACCGGGAACGCTGATGCTGCCGCAGCCAGCATGGGCCTTCGGCTGGCCGGACCTCTGGCAGCGCCAAGATCAACAAGCGGCGCAAGCCTTTGCGGCGGGTGAGCTGGAGCAGGCACGGGCCTTGGCGAAGGCTCCGGCGCGGGCGGGCAGCGCCGCCTATCGGCTCGGGGATTACCAGGATGCGGCCGCGCGTTTTGGCGCCGGCGATGCGGCCGTCGATCACTATAATCGTGCTAATGCGCTGGCCCGCAGTGGCGAGCTAGAGGCCGCTTTAGCCGCTTACGATGAGGCGCTAGCACGCGACCCGACATTGGCGGACGCAGCCTATAACCGCGAGCAGGTCGAGGCCGCGCTGCGAGAGCAGGCACAACAGCCTCATCAGCCTCATCAGCCTGATGCGGATTCGGCGGCCGATCAGCAAGACGGGCAACCGGGCTCCGATGGTCGCTCGGCAGCAGATCAGGCTTCAGCCGATCAGCCGGCGAGCGAGAGTGCAGCTGAGTCTCAGGCAAGCCCCTCCGCGGCTGGGTCCGATACGACGGGTGACCCAACGGGCGCCGATGACTCAAAGGGTGCCAATGCGAGCCAGGACCCGACACCGCCTGCGGATGAGACGGCAGCGGAGAGGAGTGCGCGCACTGAGCAAGCGGCTGCCGATTACCAGGATGAGGCGGCAAGCGCGCAGTCTGCACAGGGTGACGCTGCCCGCGATCAAGTCTCCGCGGACAGTCAAGAGCCTTCCCTAGCGGATGCCAGTGCGACGCTAGACACCGAGCAGCGCGAGGCGCGCCAAGCCGCGGATCAGTGGCTGCGGCGCATCCCGGATGATCCAGCCGAGCTGCTGCGACGAAAATTCCTCTATCAGTATCAGACCCGGCAGGGCGCGACGGACCTGCCCGCTTCCGGACAGCCCTGGTGATGGTGATGAATGCTTTGCACTGCGATCGACCCGCCTGCTCCGCCTCTGCTGACATCTGCGGCAGGCTCGGCATGCTCTGGCCGCAAGCGCCAGTCTGGTTCTTGCCCAAGGGTCTTCAGCGGACCCAGCGAGCAGCCGTTACCGAGGCCAAACAACCGCTTGGTAAGGCAGAGGTTAAATCAAAGCTCGGGAAGGGATGGGCTGCTGGCCTTGCCGCCATCGCTCGCCCCTTGTTGAGCTCCAAATCGAGCCCCTCGTTGAGCCCCTTATCGAAGCCCTTATCGAGCACCCTCTTGAGCCTACTGCGTTGGCTGCTGGTGGTCAGCCTGCTCATCCCCAGTCTGGGGCTAGCCGCCGAAGCGCGCGCGGTGCTCAACCAGAGCCAGGTCTACGAGGGTGACCCGGTGTTGTTGACGATCGAGGTTGCAGAGCGCACCTTTGGCCAGGAGCCCGACCTGAGCGTCTTGGATGATGATTTTGATGTAGGTGGCGTCAGCACCTCGCAGCAGATGCAATTCATCAACGGTCAGCGCTCCGATAAGACCAGCTGGCAGGTGGCTTTGCGTCCGAAGCGCTTAGGTCGTCTGAGTATTCCGGCGATTCAGGTCGGCTCGGCGACGACCGCGCCGCTGAGTCTGTTGGTTGAGGCGGTGCCCGAGGGCGGTCTGGGAGCTCCTGGGGATCTGGTTTGGCTTGAGGTGGAGGTCGGTGCTGACCCCAGGGGAGCGGCCGATGGGGGGCTTGAGCAAGGCACTGCACCAGGTCCTGATCAAGACGCGGACTCGGCTTCGGAAAAGCTCGTCGTGCAGCAGCAGGTGCCGCTGGTCGTGCGTGCCTACAGCGCTCGACCCTTGCTCGACTATGCCATCGAGATGCCGCCGATCGAGGGAGCGGTGCTGAATCAGATTGGCCGCGACCAAGGCAGCCTGACGATGCGTGCTGGCCAGCAGTATCGGGTCATTGAGCGGCGCTATACCCTGAATCCAGAGCGCAGTGGAGCCCTACGCATCCCTCCGATCCTCTTCGAGGCCGAGCTTCAGGGCAACGCGAGCCGCCGGCCCGGCTCACTGGCGATGCCTGGTATGCCAGATCTGTTTGATGATCCAAGGTTGGAGCGCATGCTGGGCGGCCTGAACCTTGGCTCACCAGGCTCGCTGTTCGAGCGCGGCGAGCTAGCGCGCGCCCAGTCGCAGGCGCTGACCTTGGAGGTGGCGCCAAGCGGTGAGGGCTTCAGCGGTGAGCACTGGCTACCGGCAACGGCGCTGGAGGTGACTGACTCCTGGAATCCAGCGGATGGTGGCGAGGTGCCGCGACTTGTGGTTGGTGAGCCGGCGACCCGGACCCTGACCCTGACCGCGCGAGGGCTAGCGGGCAATCAGATTCCTGAGCTTGAGGTTCCGGCGCCGCCCGGCTTCCGCGCTTATCCGGGGAGAACCGAGTCCGAGACGCGCAGTGATGGCGAGAACCTGATCGGCATCAGCCGCCAGCAACTGACCCTGATCCCGACCCAGGGGGGTGCGGTTGAGCTACCGAGCATCGAGGTGCCTTGGTGGGACATCCAAGCCGATCAGGAGCGCAGGGCGAGGGTTCCGGCACGCGTGCTGGATGTGGCTGGGGCGGTTGCTGCTGCCACACCCAAGGCGTCAGCGCTGACAGCAGCGGAGGCCGACGCAGCGCGACAAACACGGCCTACGGGGGCTTCAGGCGCTGCCGCGGGGCTGGCGGACTCTGTGGAGGTTATTGAGGCTTCTGAGGGGTCAGCTGCTGTTGCGGGTTGGAAGCGAGGTCTCGGCAGCCTGGTCAGCCTGATCGCAACCCTGCTCTTGAGCGCGGGCGGTATCGTCTTCCTGTGGCGTCGGCAGCGGTTCTCGCTGAGGCGGGCGCCGACTGGCGAGTCACAGGGTCCGCAACAGAGCCAGGTCGAGGACAAGCCAGCAGTCCAGGCGCGCCGTGCCCGCGATGCGCTGCGTGGCGCCTGTGAGCGCGATGACCCGCAGGCGGCGGCCACCGCTTTACTCGCCTGGGCCGGCTCGCTCTGGTCCGAAGATCCGCCGCGTGGCTTGGGCGCCTTGGCCGATCGAGCCGAGCGCGGTAGCGCGGAAATCCGCGCCCTTGAGCGCGCGCTCTATGGGTCGGTCAAGGGACAGCCTATTTGGCGCGGAGAGGCCTTGTGGGCAGCGGTCAAGAGGGGGCTGGCTGGCCCCGCCGAGCCTGCACGCACGCAGGCTGATCAGCTTGCGCCCTTGTATCCCGGTCAACCTTGAGGCCGCGGACCTCAGCAGTCGCCACCAGGGGGTGGGCAGGGCTGCTCCTGATGCCAATGGCGGTTGACGTCGATTCGGGCCTGATGATGGAGACCATTAGCATTGCTCGGCTTGGGTTGAGTATGGACTCTCGCGGCGTGATCACCGGCGATCCATTCAGCGGTACGAACGCTGATCGTGAGGCGTTCACTGCCCCGCCACAGCACGAGCGGCACCTCGCGCTCGGTTGCGGTGGCCGTGATCAGTTCCCGAAGCTGCGCAGCATCCGCGATCTCGGTGCCCGCGAAGGCGGTAATCACGTCGCCAACACGCAGCCCGGCGGCTTCCGCTGGGCCGTTCTCGACCAGGCTCGACACCAGTACCCCGCTCGAGGCACGCAGCCCGAAGCGCTGCTCGAGCTCCTGGGTGACGCTGCGGCCGCCTAGCCCGATCCAGCTCCGGTCGACATGACCCTGTTTGGCGATCGACTCGGCCACTCGCATCACCAGGGTGGATGGAATGGCAAAACCAACGCCTTCGGCATGGCCACTTTCGCTCAGCCCGGCGGTCGCGATACCGACTAACCGGCCGTTGCTGTCAACGAGGGCGCCCCCTGAATTGCCAGGATTGATGGCGGCGTCAGTCTGGATGAAGTCTTCGATCTCGGTGAGGCCGAGGCGTGAGCGGCCGGTGGCGGAGACGATGCCGAGGCTGACGGTGTGGCCGATGCCATAAGGATTGCCGATCGCCAGGACCACATCGCCGACGCGCAGCTTGCTTGGATCACCGAGGGAGATCGGCGCTAGGCCCGGCAGCGGGACTCGTAGCACGGCGAGATCGGTGGCATCATCGATACCCAGCAGCTCAGCGGAAAGGCTTCGACCATCGACAAACTCGACCCTGATCTCGTCGCGATCACGCACGACGTGGCCGTTTGTGACAATCAACCCTTGGCTGGCAATCACCACCCCGGAGCCAACGCTGGTCTGAGCCCGACCAGGTTGCGCGCCAAGGAGGCTTGCGGCCTGCATCTCAGTCCTGGGCGGCCCGCTGAGCCGAGATCCATGACCGTCGGCGCCCGTCGCAAGGATCTTGACGACGGCGGGTACGGCTGCGGCAACGGCATCCGCGAAGCCAGGAGCTGAGGGCGAGCTGGCGACCGGGCTAGCATCCTGCGCCTGTTGGCTGGGTTCAGGTACCCCCTTGATCGATGGCAGCTGATCGAGCGCATACACAACGGCGGCTCCGGCCGTGAAGCCAACCAGGGTTAGTGCGATACTGTGGGTTCTCGGACGCATCCGACTCAGCTACCTGGGCTCTGGAGGGATCGCATGTCGACCCATCTCGGCCGCATCTTACCGCTACAGCTGCCTTGCAATAAACCACGATGACCTCTGCTGTCGAGCTTGCCGACCACTGCAACCTGTTGCTCGGGGTCGAGCGTTTCAGTGACTATTGCCCGAATGGGCTACAGGTTGAAGGTAGGCGCCCGATCCGTCGTCTGCTAACCGGCGTCACCGCCTGTCAGCGCTTGATGGATGCCGCCATTGAGGCAGAAGCGGATGCCCTCTTGGTGCATCACGGGTTCTTCTGGAAGGGCGAGGCAGCACCGCTGACCGGGGTGAAAGGGCGACGTATTCGCGCGCTGATGCGGGCCGACATCAGCCTGTTGGCCTATCATCTCCCGTTAGATGCGCATCCACAGCTCGGCAACAATCGGCAGCTTGGGCTGCGGCTCGGGCTGGTCGATGCGCAGCCGAGTGCGGACGCCGATGAACTGCTCTGGTCGGGCGCCCTGGCCGCGCCGATGACTGGCGCCCGGTTTGCCGAGCAGGTCGGTCAAGCGCTTGGGCGCGAACCTTTGCACATTGCTGTGGTCGACCGTCCCTTGCATCGCGTTGCCTGGTGTACGGGTGCGGCGCAGAATGCGATTGAGCGAGCGGCCGCACTGGGAGTGGATTGTTATCTGAGTGGCGAGGTTTCGGAGCAGACTGTGCATCTGGCGCGGGAGCTCGGGATCGATTACCTCGCGGCGGGTCACCACGCCACTGAGCGGTACGGCGTGCAGGCCCTTGGCGCCGAGTTGGCTGGGATCTTCGGGATCGAGCACCAGTTCGTCGAGATCGAGAATCCCGTTTAGCCAATGCCCCTGAAGCCGATCTGAGGGTCGCTAAATCCATGTGTCTTGCCGGTTTTTGACCTTTGTCGTGGTTTCTTTGGGCGTCGTCGGCTTAAATAGAGCCTTCAGATCGATCGCTCTAAAACCCTGATCAGTGGGGTGCTTTTCTTGACCTAGGTTGGCCGCTTCATGGAGAATGCGCGGTCGGTTATGCAAAGCTTAGCGATATTCTTATTTTCATCATCAGACTGTTCGACCGTCTCGTCGCGCGGGAGGTCGTTCATCGAGCCTAGCGAGGGGTCGACATACGCATGAACGAACAAGGCACGGATAAGAGCCGCAGGCGCATCCTCGTCGCCGCAACGAGCGCAGTCGGTGCCGTCGGCGTCGGCTTTGTGGCCGTCCCATTCATCTCCTCCATGAACCCGAGCGCCAAAGCGCGTGCCGCGGGTGCCCCGGTCGAGGCGGATGTGAGCAAGCTGGAACCCGGCGCGCTGCTGCGCGTCAAATTCCGCGGGCAGCCGATCTGGGTGGTGAATCGCACCGACCAGATGATCGAGTCGCTGCCAACGCTGGACTCCAAGTTGGTCGATCCAGGCTCCGAGCTTGCGACGCAACAGCCGGAGTACTGCCAGAACCCACTGCGATCGATCAAGCCGCGTTACTTCGTCGCGATCGGTATCTGTACCCATCTTGGGTGCTCGCCGACCTATCGCCCCGAGGTGGCACCGGATGATCTCGGCGCCGACTGGAAGGGTGGTTGGTTCTGCCCTTGCCATGGGTCGAAGTTCGACCTGGCAGGTCGGGTCTACAAAGGGGTTCCGGCGCCGACGAATCTCGTCATCCCGAAACATACCTACTTGAACGAATCCACCATCCTTATCGGTGAGGATGAAGCAGGAGCCGCCTGATGAGCGTTGAGACGGTCGATACAGCGCCGAGAGGATTTCTCGGTTGGCTGGATAAACGTTTTCCGGTCATGCACGTTTGGAACGAGCATCTGGCCGAATACTATGCACCTAAGAACATGGGGCTTTGGTCGATTTTTGGCTCGTTGGCCCTGGTCGTGCTGATCATCCAGATCGTCAGCGGTCTGTGGCTGGCGATGGCCTACAAGCCTTCCGCCGCCGAGGCCTTTGCCTCGGTCGAGTACATCATGCGGGATGTCAACTGGGGCTGGCTGTTGCGGTACATCCACTCCACCGGCGCCTCTTTCTTCTTCATCCTGGTCTACCTGCACATGTTCCGCGGACTGATGTGGGGCTCGTACAAGAACCCCCGTGAGCTGCTCTGGATCATCGGTGTGGTGATCTACCTGGCGATGATGGCGACCGCGTTCTTTGGCTATCTCTTGCCTTGGGGGCAGATGTCGTACTGGGGCGCGCAGGTGATCGTAAACCTGTTTGCGGCCGTGCCAGAAGTGGGTGCGGATCTCTCAACCTGGGTGCGTGGCGACTACGTCATCTCGGATGTGACTCTGAACCGCTTCTTCGCCTTCCACTTCGTCATCCCCTTCCTGCTCGTGGCGTTGGTGTTTCTGCATATCGTCGCCTTGCATCGGGTCGGCTCGACCAACCCTGATGGTGTCGAGATCAAGAAGGGGCCGAAAGGCAACAAGTGGGACTCGACCAAGCCAGCCGATGGTATTCCTTTCCATCCGTACTACACGGTCAAGGACATCATGGGTTTGACGGTCTTCCTGGCGATCTTCTCGCTGGTGGTCTTCTATGCGCCAGACATGGGCGGTCTCTTCCTAGAGGCGCCAAACTTCCAGCCAGCTGATCCGCTGAAGACTCCTGAGCATATTGCACCGGTCTGGTATTTCACGCCTTACTACGCCATGTTGCGCGCCGTCCCACCAATTGGTGGCTCACAGTTCCCAGGCGTGGTGGTGATGTTCGGAGCCATCCTGATCATGTTCCTCCTGCCTTGGCTGGATCGCAGCCCGGTTCGGTCGATGCGCTATAAGGGGATACTGTCGCGCATTTTCCTAGGGGCCTTTGCGGTGTCTTTCGTCGTCTTGGCCTATCTTGGTCTGATGCCGTCAAGTGACCTCTATACCCTGCTCGCGCAAATCTTTACGGTCGTGTATTTCTCCTTCTTCTTGCTGATGCCGATCTACACGAAGCTTGAAAAGACGAAGCCGGTTCCGGAGAGGGTCACCTCATGAGAAATGCGATCTTTGCTCTGCTCCTGTTGCTTTCGCCGCTCGCCGCGATCGCTGCCAGCGGTCACGGCCCCGCGCTGCAGGACGCCAACATTGACCTGAAAGACAAGGCTTCCCTACAGCGCGGTGCCAAGTACTTCGTCAACTACTGTATGGGCTGTCACTCACTGCAGTACATGCGCTACCAGCGCATGGCTGATGACCTAGGCATCCCTGATGATGAGCTGCGTTCGAATCTGCTGTTCGGCGATACCAAGCCGGCTGACATGATGACCAATGCGCTGCGGTCGAGCGACGGCGAGAAGTGGTTCGGCACCGAGATCCCGGATCTCACCTTGGTGACACGTTGGCGTTCGCCGGATTGGGTCTATAGCTACCTGAAGGCGTATTACGTTGACGAATCGAGGCCTTACGGGGTCAACAACCTGGTGTTCCAGGACGTTGGCATGCCACATCCGTTCGCGCATCTTCAAGGTGTGCAGGCACCGGTCTATGCTGGTGGGCATGGCCACGGCGAGGGCGATGGCCATGTGATCGGCGTCAAACTGGTCGAGCCTGGGCTCATGACGCCGGCCGAGTACGATCTGATGGTCAGGGATTTGACCAACTTCCTGACCTATGCCGGTGAGCCCTCAAAGCTCGAACGTCGGCAGCTTGGTCTGTATGTGCTGTTGTTCCTTGGCCTGATGTTCATCCTGTCCTTCTACATGAAGCGCGAGTTCTGGAAGGACGTGCACTGATGGCCCACTGATCACTGACTGATCGTCCAAGGTGCGCGATAGGGTGATTCCGCCCTGTCAGCACCGATCGGGTCTTCGCCGATCAGGCAACGCCTGCGAACAGCGATCAACAGCTTCGGCTGCGGGTCGCTGTTCGCGTTTCCAACCTACCGCACCCCAACCCTTGAATTTCGGTGTATGCTTCTCTCTTGGTGCCAGTCTCTGGGGAGAGCGGCGCCTTGTCATTATGACCCCGGTAACCATTTGTAGCCTGCTTCTGTGCTCCCCGTCGTGCAGCGGTAAGCTCTTCGTCAGGAAACAGAGCCAGTGGCTGGCAACAGACGATCGACCATGACGCTCTTCTCTGATCCCAGGTGTCCGTACTGCCACCGTGTTCGGATGGTGATTGCGGAAAAGCGGATCAACATCGAGATTGTCGATGTAGATGCCCATGCGCTCCCAGATGAGCTTATGGACTGTAATCCGTATGGCACGGTTCCAACCTTGGTCGATCGCGAACTGCGGCTTTACGAGTCGCTGATCGTCATGGAATATCTGGACGAACGCTTTCCGCATCCGCCTTTGCTGCCGGTCGATCCGGTTGGTCGGGCGAATGCGCGGCTGTTTATCTATCGCGTCGATCGCGATTGGTACGATCGGATGCGGATCATCCGCATGGGCGAGACCGCGGCTGCGGATCAGGCCCGCAAGGAGCTTGTCGACAGCCTCGTCGCGGTGGCGCCGATCTTTGCCGCGAATCGTTTTTTCATGAGCGATGAATTTTCCCTTGTCGATTGCTGCGTCGCGCCACTGCTGTGGCGATTGCCAGTGCTCGAGCTTGAGCTGCCTGCAGCCGCCAGCCCGGTGACCGAGTATGCGGCACGCATCTTTGAATGGCCATCCTTTCGCACCAGCCTGACCGAGGCCGAGCGCGAGATGGTCACCGGCCTAACCTAGACGCTAGGAGCTGCCGATGACGTCCAGCCGTCCTTATCTGATTCGCGCCCTCTACGAATGGATCGCGGACAACGATTTTACCCCGCATCTACTGGTGGACGCTGAAAAGCCTGGAGTGGTTGTGCCACGTGGCTATGTTGCCGATGGACGCATCGTACTGAATGTGGCCGCAAGCGCGGTTCAGAGCTTGGTGCTTGGCAACGAGGCGATCTTATTTTCGGCGCGTTTTGGAGGCCAGTCCTTCCCGGTCGAAGTCCCGGTGCCAGCCGTGCTTGGCATCTACGCACGGGAAAATGGCCAGGGTATGTTGTTTCCAGAGCAGGATGACGCTGCATCATCGCCCGCGGATGAAGAAGGCACCGAGCAATCCGAGGATGACAAAGGCCCGACTGAGGGGCCAGGCGACAAGGCCAAGCGACCTGCGCTTCGAGTCGTCAAGTAGCTAGGCTTGCTCGCTTACGCGAGCCGGTGGCGCACCTTCACCTCAGCTGAGCGGTGTGGTTGCGTCTGCTGATCAGGCGTCGTCACTCCGCTGCGGCAGCCCAAGGCTCAGGTCGATCAGATCAAGCCCAACCAGCACCAAGTAACCGGTGCGTCGCCCGACGCCTCCCTCGCTGAACTCGAAACGATAGACGCGCCGCAGGCGCAGGCCTTGCGCTTGCCAGCGTAGGCCCAGCCGACGCAGTGCAACGGCTTGATCCAGCAGTTGCACGCCCCGCTCTTCGCAGGCCCGTTGCGCAAGGCCGACCGCCAGCTCGCGCGCACGCGCGCCATCCAGCCAGAGCCAGCC
>NZ_JAYESN010000071.1:0-22781 GCF_034860625.1 Lamprobacter sp. | reverse complement strand
AACCGCATGGCAAGTCAACGCATCCGCATCCGACTAAAGGCGTTCGATCATCGACTGATCGATCAGTCCGCCCGCGAGATCGTGGACACGGCGAAGCGCACGGGTGCGCAGGTGCGCGGCCCCGTGCCGCTGCCGTCGCGCCACGAACGCTACACTATCTTGGTCTCGCCGCATGTTAACAAGGACGCGCGCGACCAGTACGAGCTCCGCACCCATAAGCGGTTGATGGACATCGTCGATCCGACGGATAAGACAGTCGATGCACTGATGAAGCTCGACTTGGCTGCCGGCGTCGACGTACAGATCAAACTGAGCTGAGGTTAAGACGATGGCCATTGGCGTGATCGGCCGCAAAGCCGGTATGACCCGCATCTTTAGTGACGACGGACAATCGATTCCGGTCACGGTCGTTGAGGTGCAGCCCAACCGCGTGACCCAGGCGAAAACCGAGGAGCGTGACGGTTACCGTGCCGTTCAAGTGACCACTGGCCGCCGCCGTAAGACGCGTGTGACGCAGCCGCTTGCAGGCCATTACGCCAAGGTCGGCGTAGAGCCGGGCACCGTACTCAAGGAGTTTCGGCTAGAGCCTGGCGAGGGTGAGGATCTCACCGACGGCAGCGAGCTTAACGTCTCGTTGTTTGAGGTTGGCCAGAAGGTTGATGTGCGTGGTGTGACAATTGGGCGTGGCTTTACCGGCACGATCCGTCGGCACCACTTCCGCGGTCAAGACAGCACCCACGGCAACTCGCTATCACATCGAGCGCCGGGCTCGATCGGCCAATGTCAAACCCCAGGGCGCGTGCTCAAGGGCAAGAAGATGGCCGGCCAGATGGGTAACGTCAACCGGTGCCAGCAGAATCTCGAGGTCGTTCGGGTCGACGCTGATCGCAACCTGCTGCTGATTCGTGGTGGGGTGCCTGGACCAGCCGGCGGGCGCCTGATCCTGGTGCCCTCAGTGAAACAGAAGAATCGAAAGGGTTAATCATGGAACTGGCTATTCGCAACGCCGAGTCGTCCTCGGTCCAGGTCGCTGACCTGGTCTTTGGCGCGGACTATAAGCCGGGCCTGGTGCACCAGGTGGTGACGGCCTATATGGCCGGCGGGCGTGCCGGGACCAAGGCGCAAAAGAACCGTTCCGCTGTGAGTGGCGGTGGCGCCAAGCCTTATCGTCAGAAGGGCACGGGCCGAGCGCGCGCTGGTACTAGCCGTAGTCCGTTGTGGCGCAGCGGTGGTGTCACCTTCGCGGCGCAGCCCCGCAGCTACGAGCAAAAGGTCAACCGCAAGATGTATCGCGGCGCTTTGCGCTCGATCCTCTCCGAGCTGGTCCGTTCCGAGCGCCTGCTCGTGGTGACCGAGTTCAATATCGAGGAACCGAAGACGAAGTCAGTGCGCGCAAAACTGGCTGAATTGAGCCTTGATCGGGCGCTAGTCTTGGTCGATGAGGTTGACGATAACCTGGCGCTGGGCGCGCGTAATCTGCCCGGTGTTTGGGTGGATACGGCCGCCGGTGTCGATCCGGTGAGCCTGGTTGCGGCGGAGCAGGTGTTGATTACTGAGGCCGCACTGCGCCGTCTAGAGGAGCGTTTGTCATGAATGCCGGCGTCAATCAAGAACGTCTGATGAAGGTCTTACTGGGGCCGATCATCTCGGAGAAGGCCGCCCTTGCTGCGGATCAGGCGGCTCAGTACGCCTTTCGGGTCGAGCGCACGGCGACGAAGCGTGAGATCGGTCAGGCAGTCGAGCTGCTGTTCGAGGTCAAGGTCGACGCCGTGCAGGTGCTCAACGTCAAAGGTAAATCGAAGCGCTTTGGCGCTCGGCTCGGCAAGCGTCCGAGCTGGCGGAAGGCTTATGTGCGTCTCGCGCCTGGCAACGACATCGACTTTGGGGGCGGTGCCTAATCGGTAGAGCGAATGCCGCACAGCGCGCCAGGCTCTGCTGGCGCTGCGCCGGTTAGGCCCACCTAGGATACGGATTACAGACAATGGCTATCGTTAAAACAAAACCGACATCGCCGGGCCGGCGTTTCGTCGTCAAGGTCACGGGTACGGGTCTGCATAAGGGCGCGCCTTTTGATGCCTTGGTCACGAAGAAGTCCAAGACGGGCGGCCGCAACAACCAGGGCCGTATCTCGGTGCGGCATCGTGGTGGTGGGCATAAGCAGCGCTACCGCATCATTGATTTCAAGCGCCGCAAGCAGAATGTGCCGGCGAGCGTTGAGCGGATCGAATACGATCCCAATCGCAGCGCCAACATTGCACTGCTGAAGTATGCCGATGGCGAGCGTGCTTACATCATCGCCCCCAAGGGGCTGACTGAGGGTGCAGCGGTGATGGCGAGTGACTCAGCGCCCATCGCGGCTGGAAACTGCTTGCCATTGCGTAATATCCCGGTCGGTACCGAGGTGCATTGCATCGAAATGCGACCTGGCAAGGGTGCTCAAATCGCCCGTGCTGCGGGGGCCTCGGTCCAACTCGTCGCCCGTGAGGGTGACTACGCGACGCTGCGGCTGCGCTCTGGCGAGATGCGCAAGGTGCAGGCAGATTGCCGCGCGGTGATCGGGGTCGTCGGCAACGGCGAGCACAGTCTGCGCAAGCTTGGTAAGGCCGGAGCCTCGCGTTGGCGGGGCGTGCGTCCGACGGTGCGTGGTGTCGTGATGAACCCGGTTGATCACCCGCACGGTGGTGGTGAGGGCCGGACCTCGGGTGGTCGTCACCCGGTGAGCCCATGGGGTGTCCCCACTAAGGGCCACAAGACTCGAAACAACAAGCGTACGGACGGCATGATCGTACGTCGTCGTCGGCGCAAGTAAGACAACGCGAGGAGCGATCACGTGGCACGTTCGATCCGCAAGGGCCCGTTCATCGATCATCACTTGGCCAAAAAGGTCGAGGATGCGGTGGCCCAGAATAGTAAACGGCCGATCAAGACCTGGTCGCGCCGCTCGATGATTTTGCCGGAGATGGTCGGTCTGACCATCGCCGTCTACAACGGCCGCCAGCACGTGCCGGTACTGATCAATGAAA
The DNA here is from genome assembly GCF_034860625.1 of Lamprobacter sp. Taxonomy (NCBI): domain Bacteria; kingdom Pseudomonadati; phylum Pseudomonadota; class Gammaproteobacteria; order Chromatiales; family Chromatiaceae; genus Lamprobacter; species Lamprobacter sp. Next base: position 19,758 of record NZ_JAYESN010000071.1, on the reverse strand, counting down.
ACATGATCGGCCACAAGCTGGGCGAGTTCGCGCTGACCCGGACCTTCCGCGGCCATGCGGCGGACCGCAAAGCAAAGAAGCGCTAGGGGATTAGGCATGCAAGCAGCAGCGACACTGAAGTACGCACGCATCTCGGCGCAGAAGGCGCGTCTGGTCGCGGACCAGATCCGCGGGCAGCACGTTGAGCAGGCCCTGAATGATCTGGCGTTTAGCACCAAGAAAGGCGCGCGCATGCTGCGCAAGCTCTTGGAGTCGGCGATCGCCAATGCAGAGAACAACGCCGGTGCCGATATCGATCAGTTGCACGTCGTCGAGGTGCAGGTGGGCGAGGGGCCGACAATGAAGCGCCTGCGCGCTCGGGCTAAGGGCCGAGCGTCGCGGATCTTGAAACGCACCAGCCACATTAGTGTCCGGGTAGCCGAACGCGACGGTCGGGGTTGAGGCATGGGACAGAAAGTACATCCAATTGGTATTCGGCTCGGTATTGTCAAGGATTGGAATTCGACTTGGTATGCGAGCACGAAAGATTATCCCGACCTGTTGAATAATGACCTTGAGGTTCGTGAATTCCTCAAGAAAAAGCTTGCGAATGCCTCGGTCAGCCGTATTCAGATCAACCGGCCGGCACGCAACGCACATATCACCATCCATACCGCACGCCCCGGCGTTGTCATCGGTAAGAAGGGTGGGGATATCGACAAACTGCGGGCCGAGGTTTCGGAACGCATGGGTATCCCGGTGCACATCAGCATCGAAGAGATCCGTAAGCCGGAGCTCGACGCGCAGTTGGTCGCCGAGGGGATTGCCCAACAGCTCGAGCGGCGCATCATGTTTAGACGCGCAATGAAACGCGCCGTCCAAGGCACCATGCGTGCCGGTGCCGGTGGCGTTCGGGTGAATATCGCAGGTCGCCTGAACGGTGCTGAGATTGCGCGCTCGGAATGGTATCGCGAGGGTCGGGTGCCACTGCATACGCTGCGAGCCGATATCGATTACGGTTTCGCCGAGGCACGCACGACTTACGGCATCCTCGGCGTGAAGGTGTGGGTCTTCCGCGGTGAGATCCTGTCCGACTTCCCCGGCACCGGCGTCAAAGACAAGACCGAGAAGAAGGGTTGAGCCATGCTGCAGCCAAAGCGTACAAAATTTCGAAAGCAGCACAAGGGTCGCAACCGAGGCTTGGCGCAAAGCGGCAGTCAGGTGTCCTTTGGCGAATTTGGCCTGAAAGCGGTGGGGCGTGGTCGCTTGACCGCACGTCAGATCGAGGCTGCTCGGCGTGCCATCACCCGTAAAGTGAAGCGCGGCGGTAAGCTCTGGATTCGGGTGTTCCCGGACAAGCCAGTCTCGAAGAAACCGCTTGAGGTTCGCATGGGTAAAGGTAAGGGCAACGTCGAGTACTGGGTCGCGCTGATCCAGCCTGGGCGAATGCTCTATGAGATCGAGGGCGTTTCCGAAGAGTTGGCGCGCGATGCCTTTGAGCTCGCCGCGGCCAAGCTGCCGGTACAGACGCGTTTCGAGAAGAGGACGGTGCTCTGATGAAGGCTCATGAATTACGCACACTCGGCACCGCCGAGCTTGAGAAGCGGCTGCACGAACTGCTCAAGGAGCAGTTTAATCTGCGGATGCAACAGCGCACCGGCCAGCTCTCTCGACCTTCGCAGGTCAAGGCAGTGCGCCGTGACATCTCTCGGGTAAAGACCCTGATGACAGAGAAGCATAAGGCGGCGGGGATCGGTCAATGAGTGAGCAGAACGAAACCAACCGTGTCCTGACCGGGCAGGTGATCAGTAACGCGATGGACAAGACGATTACCGTGGTCATCGAGCGCCGAGTCAAGCATCCGCTCTACGGCAAGTTTATGCGTCGTTCGACCAAGATCCACGCGCATGATGACGCGAACGAATGCAATAAGGGTGATTGGGTGCGCGTCGAGCAGTGCCGACCCCTGTCGAAAACCAAGAGCTGGCGGTTAGTCGAGGTCGTCGAGCGCGCTCGCTAGACAAGACCCTTTCGGTCTTGCTCTCGCTCCGGACGTGCAGACCAGACTTGGGTCGGCCTCCACTCAGCAGTTGCAAAGGTAGGTTCATACAATGATTCAAATGCAAACCCGCCTCAGCGTGGCCGACAACAGCGGGGCGCGCTCGGTGCAGTGCATCAAGGTACTTGGCGGCTCGCATCGACGCTATGCCGGCATTGGCGATGTCGTCAAGGTCACCGTCAAGGATGCGATTCCGCGTGGCAAGGTGAAGAAAGGCGATGTCTTTAATGCGGTCGTGGTGCGCACCCGTCAGGGCGTGCGCCGTCCCGACGGCTCACGTATTCGTTTCGATGGTAATGCGGCGGTCCTGCTCAATAACCAACTTCAGCCCATCGGGACCCGTATCTTCGGGCCGGTGACGCGTGAGCTTCGCGGTGAGCGCTTCATGAAGATCATCTCGCTGGCGCCCGAGGTTCTCTAACCATGAATAAGATCAAGGTGGGCGATGATGTGATGGTCATCGCTGGCAAAGATAAAGGCAAGCGCGGCACGGTCCTGAAGATGAACGGTGACCGGATCTTGGTGGAAAACCTCAACATGGCGAAGAAGCACCAGAAGCAGAATCCACAAAAAGGTGTCCCTGGCGGTATCGTCGATAAAGAGATGCCAATGCATCGCTCCAATGTGGGTGTCTACAATCCTGCACTCGGGCGCGCCGATCGCATTGGCTTCAAGACGCTTGAGGACGGTAGCAAGGTTCGGATTTTCAAGTCTGACGGCGAAGTCGTGGACGTTGGGTAAGATTATGTCTAGGTTGCAGACACTCTATAACGAGAAGTATGTCGGCGAATTGCAGGAGCGCTTTGGCTTCAAGAGCGTGATGCAGGTGCCGCGGCTGACCAAGATCACCCTCAACATGGGTGTTGGAGAGGCCGTGACCGACAAGAAGGTCATGGACTTCGCGGTTAGCGACATGACCAAGATTGCTGGCCAAAAGCCTGTCGTCACCAATGCGCGTAAGTCCGTTGCCGGGTTCAAGATCCGTGAGGGCTGGCCAGTCGGCTGCAAGGTCACGCTGCGCCGTGAGCGCATGTATGAATTCCTCGACCGATTGATCAACGTCGCAATACCGCGTGTGCGTGACTTCCGCGGACTGAGCCCGAAGGCATTCGACGGTCGTGGCAATTATTCGCTGGGAGTGCGCGAGCAGATCATCTTCCCAGAGATCGACTACGACAAGATTGATTCGGTGCGCGGCCTCGATGTCGTGATTACGACGACAGCGCGCAACGACGAGGAAGGGCGCGCGTTGCTCGAGGCCTTCCAGTTCCCATTCCGTACCTAATTTTCGGAGGCGAAGGTTGGCGAAAAAGAGCATGATCGCGCGCGACCTCAAGCGTGCACAGATCGCGAAGCGCTATGCGGAGCGCCGCGGGCAGTTGAAGGCGGTGATCAACGATCGGAGTGCCGATCCCGAGCAGGTCGAGGCAGCCGTCATTGCGCTCCAGAAGTTGCCTCGCGATGCGAGCCCTTCGCGGATTCAGCGTCGCTGTCGGGTTAGTGGTCGCCCCCATGCGGTCTACCGCAAGTTTGGGCTTGGGCGTAACAAGCTACGTGAAGCCGTGATGCGCGGTGACGTGCCTGGCGTGGTCAAGGCTAGCTGGTAACAAGCATCGATCGGATCATCCGATCAACCTGTGCGCGCAGAGACGCGGGCAGGATCGAGAAACCCTAGTGGGTATCGCGCCCTCATCGGCGGCCTGACCCCGGAGCAAATGCAATGAGTATGACCGATCCCATTGCGGATATGCTAACGCGTATCCGTAACGGCCAGGCACGCGGCAAGATTACGATCTCCATGCCGTTGTCGAAGAAGAAGCTGGCCGTCGCCAACCTCCTGCGTGATGAAGGCTATATCGCTGACGTCTCGATTGAAGATGAAGAGACCGTTAAGCCACAGCTGGTTCTCAAGTTGAAATATTACCGTGGCAAGCCGGTTATCGAGTACCTAAAGCGGGTCTCGCGGCCGGGGCTGCGCATCTATCGCGGCAAAGACGAGCTACCTCGCGTCTGGGGCGGGCTCGGCGTCGTCATCGTTTCGACCTCGCAGGGCTTGATGTCCGATCGTGCCGCCCGTCAGGCCGGACACGGTGGCGAGATCTTGGCCTACGTCGCCTAAGGGAGGTTGTCATGTCCAGAATAGGTAAGGCGCCGGTCCAGGTGCCAAAGGGTGTCGACGTCAAGATGACGGGCCGCGAATTCAGTGTCAAAGGCCCAAAGGGATCGCTGTCTTGGCCAATTCATCCGTTCGTTGAAGTGGATATCGATGGTGCTGTCGTCACCACGCGGCCCGCGAACGAGAGCGACCCACAGTGGGCAATGGTCGGTACGACGCGCGCATTGCTGAGCAACATGGTGCAGGGCGTGAGCAGCGGTTTCGAGCGCAAGCTCAACCTCGTTGGCGTCGGTTACCGTGCCCAAGCAAAGGGTAAGATACTGAACCTCGCGCTGGGATTTTCGCACCCTATCGACTTCCCGCTGCCGGAAGGCATCGAGGTTGAGACACCATCGCCAACCGAGATCATCGTGCGTGGAATCGACAAGCAGCAGGTCGGTCAAGTTGCTGCCGTGATTCGCGGGTTCCGCCCTCCGGAACCTTACAAGGGCAAGGGTGTTCGTTACGCGGATGAGCAAGTCCTGCGTAAAGAAGCCAAGAAGAAATAGGTGATGCGGATGGATAAGAAACATGCCCGGCTTCGGCGCGCGACGCGCGCCAGGGCCAAGATTCGCGAGCTCGGTGGCTATCGACTGTGCGTCTATCGCACCCCACGGCATATTTATGCGCAGGTGATCGGTGAAGGTGGTGATCGTGTGGTCGCGAGTGCCTCGACCGTCGAAAAGGAGCTGAAGGCCGCCTGTGAGGGACAAACGGGTAACGTCAGTGCAGCCGTCAAGATCGGCCATGCGATTGCCGAGCGTGCTCGCTCCGCTGGGGTCGAAAAGGTCAGCTTTGATCGCTCTGGCTTCAAGTATCACGGCCGTGTCAAGGCGCTGGCCGATTCCGCGCGCGAGCACGGGCTTCAGTTCTGAGGAGACGCAGATGTCGAATTACAACCCAAAGCCCGAAGGTGACGATCTGCTCGAGAAGCTGATCTCCGTCAACCGCGTGGCAAAAGTCGTTAAAGGTGGCCGTGTGTTCGGTTTCGGTGCGCTCACCGTGGTCGGGGATGGCAAGGGCCGCGTTGGCTACGGAACCGGCAAGGCCCGTGAGGTTCCGGTCGCGATTCAGAAGGCGATGGAGAGCGCGCGCAAAAACATGGTCGATATCAAGCTGAAGGGTAGCACCCTACAGTATCCGGTCAATGGCCGGCATGGTGCCGCGCACGTCTATATGCAGCCAGCCTCTGAAGGGACCGGGATCATCGCCGGGGGCGCGATGCGTGCGGTGTTCGAGGTTGTTGGTGTGCAAGACGTGCTCGCCAAGTGCATCGGCACCAACAATGCGATCAACGTCGTTCAGGCAACCATCAACGGTCTCTCCGACATGGCTGACGCCGAGGCGGTTGCCGCAAAGCGCGGCAAGACGGTCGAAGAGATCCTAGGTTAGGAGCGAGCAATGGCGGAGAACAGGATGAAGGTGCAGCTTGTACGGAGCATGCACGGGCGCTTAAAGACGCACCAGGCTTGTGTCCGCGGCCTTGGCTTGCGGCGCATGCATCAGATCGTCGAGGTGGAAGACACGCCGGCGACCCGGGGCATGGTGAACAAGGTGCAATACATGGTTCGCGTTTTGGGGGACGGATGAGATGCGTCTGAATACTCTTTCACCCGATCCGGGCAGCCGGACGGACGCCAAGCGCGTTGGCCGCGGTATCGGCAGCGGGCTTGGCAAGACAGCTGGACGCGGACATAAGGGCCAGAAGTCGCGCACCGGCGGTTTCCATAAGACTGGCTTCGAAGGCGGCCAGATGCCGTTGCAGCGACGCCTACCGAAGGTGGGCTTTCGTTCGCGTAAGGCTGCAAGCAAAGACGAGATCCGGCTCAGCGAGCTCAAGCGGCTCGAAGGGACCGAGGTTGATTTGGCGAGCCTGCGCGCCGCGGGGTTGATCACGGCCGCTGTGTTATCGGTGAAGCTGATCAAATCCGGCGACGTTGATCGCGCCTACCAGGTGAAGGGCCTGGGTGTCACGGCTGGTGCGCGCGCCGCGATCGAGTCGGCCGGCGGTGCGGTGGTCGATAGCTAACACCAGTCAAGAGCGAACCAGGGGCGATCGAGATGGCGAAGAACAGGGCATCGATGATGCAGTCGCTCGGCGGCATGGGCCGGCTGACGGAGCTGAGACAGCGCCTGCTGTTCGTGCTCGGCGCGCTGCTCGTATACCGGATTGGCACCTTTATTCCGGTCCCCGGGGTAAACCCCCAGGCCTTGGCCGTGCTCTTCGATCAGAACCAGGGCTCGATCCTGGATATGTTCAACATGTTTTCGGGCGGAGCCCTGGAGCGTGCGAGCATCTTGGCGCTCGGCATCATGCCGTACATCTCGGCGAGCATCATCATGCAGCTGATGTCGGCCGTGATCCCTCAGCTCGAGCAGCTGAAGAAAGAAGGCGAGGCCGGGCGGCGCAAGATTACGCAATACACGCGCTATGGCACGGTGGTCCTAGCGACCTTCCAAGCGATTGGCATCTCGATTGCTTTGCAAGGCCAGACCGCGGGTGGCTCATCTTTGGTGGTCCAGCAAGGCTTTGGCTTTGTGTTCACCGCGGCGGTGTCATTGGTGACTGGCACCATGTTCCTCATGTGGCTTGGCGAGCAGATTACTGAGCGTGGAATCGGCAATGGTATCTCCTTGATCATCTTCGCTGGCATCGTCGCCGGACTACCGGCTGCGGTTGGTGGAACCTTGGAGCTGGTGCGAACGGGTGAGATGAACGCGCTCGCGGTATTGGTTTTATTCGCCTTGGCGCTTGCGGTGACCGCCTTCGTGGTCTTTGTCGAACGCGGCCAACGACGGATTACTGTCAACTATGCCCGTCGACAACAAGGGCGTCGCATGATGGCGGCACAGAGTACGCACTTGCCGCTGAAGCTGAATATGGCGGGCGTAATTCCGCCGATCTTTGCTTCCAGTATCATCCTCTTCCCGGGTACGCTCGGGCAGTGGTTCGGGCAATCGGAGAATATGCGCTGGCTGGCAGACCTCACCAGCAAACTGTCGCCGGGCGAGCCGGTCTATGTGATCTTTTATGCAACCGCGATCATCTTCTTCTGCTTCTTCTATACCGCCTTGGTCTTTAACGCGAAAGACACTGCGGACAATCTGAAGCGATCAGGCGCGTTTATTCCTGGCATTCGGCCTGGCGAGCAAACCGCTCGCTACATCGATTCCGTGATGACTCGACTGACGGCCGCAGGGGCGCTCTACATCACAGCCGTCTGCTTGCTGCCTGAGTTTTTGATCGTGGGCTGGAATGTGCCCTTCTACTTCGGCGGTACCTCGTTGCTGATCGTCGTCGTCGTGGTGATGGACTTCATGGCCCAGGTTCAGGCCCATCTGATGTCCCATCAGTACGAGGGATTGATGAAGAAGGCCAATCTCAAGGCGCCGGGCGCTGGCCTGACGCGGTAATGAAGCGGATTAATCACTGAGTTGCGACCGACTTTAGCAAGTGCGACGGCGCCTATCCGCGCGAGCACCCAGGCTGGCAACCCTTATACCGAAAACGGAGATAACCATGAAAGTACGAGCATCTGTCAAAAAGATCTGCCGCCATTGCAAGACGATTCGTCGCAACGGCACGATCCGTGTGATCTGCAAAGACCCGCGCCATAAACAACGTCAGGGCTAGTCTGTCGATGCGTGCTGCCGCTTCCATCGTAAGGCGCAGGGTGCTACACTGCTCTGTTTACACTTTTTTCTTCTGATAGAACCGAACGCTTAGGAGCGCAACGCGCATGGCTCGAATCGCCGGAGTCAATATTCCAGATCGCAAACATGCGGTCATTGCCTTGACATCGATCTATGGGATCGGGCGGACTCGGGCGGCCGCTATCTGCGAGGCCGCACAGGTACCGACTACCGCGCCCATCCGCACATTGTCCGAGGAAGAGATTGATCGTCTTCGCAACGAGGTCAGCAAGTTCTCGGTCGAAGGTGACCTCCGGCGCGAGGTGTCCATGAATATCAAGCGCCTGATGGACCTTGGCTGTAATCGTGGGATTCGGCATCGGCGCGGACTTCCGCTGCGCGGCCAGCGCACGCGCACTAATGCGCGCACGCGTAAGGGACCGCGCCGCCCGGTTCGTCGTTAACCCCCCCTAAGGGCTCTGTCTGACCAGCAAGGGATTCAGCTGGCGACAGGAAACGCCTTTTCCGCTCGGAGACAGATTACAGTGGCTAAACAGCTGCGCACGCGCAAAAAAGTAAAGAAGCAGGTGGCGGATGGGGTGGCTCATATCCATGCCTCGTTCAATAACACCATCATCACCATCACCGATCGGCAGGGCAATGCCTTGACTTGGGCCACTTCTGGTGGCTCTGGCTTTCGCGGATCACGTAAGAGCACCCCGTTCGCAGCGCAGGTCGCAGCGACGCGTGCCGGTCAAGCCGCGAAGGAGTTCGGCGTTGTCAATCTGGATGTTCACGTCAAGGGACCAGGGCCGGGCCGCGAATCCGCGGTGCGTGCGCTGAACAACGCTGGATTTAAAGTTGCGAGCATCACTGACGTGACGCCGATCCCACACAATGGTTGCCGACCGCCGAAGAAGCGGCGCGTCTAACAGGGCAGAGAACATGGCGAGATACATTGGTCCCACCTGCAAGCTTGCACGCCGCGAGGGCGTCGATCTTGGGCTCAAAAGCCGGGCGCGCGCGCTCGAGACCAAGTGCAATCTGGAGAAGCAGCCCGGACAGGCTGCTGATCGGCGGCGGCGCCTCTCCGATTATGGTCTCCAGCTGCGAGAGAAGCAGAAGGTCCGCCGCACCTATGGTGTGATGGAGAGGCAGTTCCGGAATTATTACACTGAGGCCGCCCGACGTAAGGGCGCAACGGGTGAGAACCTGCTGCAGTTGCTGGAGCGCCGGCTCGACAACGTGGTGTATCGAATGGGCTTTGGCGCGACCCGCGCGGAGGCACGGCAGCTAATCGGGCACAAGGGCGTGCTGGTCAACGGCAAGGTGGTCTCGATTCCATCTTACCAAGTGACGGTCGAAGACCAGATTGAGGTTCGTGAAAAGGCGAAGAAGCAGGTGCGCGTGCAGAATGCACTGGCCTTGGCCGAGGCGAACGGTTTCGTTGAATGGATCGAGGTCGATAGCAAGTCAGCGAAGGGGGTCTTTAAACGGATTCCAGACCGGGTTGATCTGCCGTCCGACATCAATGAGTCGCTCATCGTCGAGTTGTACTCGAAATAACGCCGTCGAGGGAGTTTTCTATGTCAGACGTCGCAGGCGGCTTCTTAAAGCCGCGCATCGTCAAGGTCGACCCCGTCGCCGGCAGCCCGAACCGCGCCAAGGTCTCGCTCGAGCCCTTCGAGCGCGGTTTTGGTCACACGCTCGGCAATGCGCTACGGCGAATCCTGCTGTCCTCAATGGATGGTTTCGCTGTGACGGAGGTCGAGATCCAAGGCATTTTGCATGAGTACACAACGATCGAGGGCGTGCAGCAGGACGTGCTCGAAATCCTGCTCAATCTGAAACAGCTGGCGATTCGGCTGCATGGGCGTGACGAGGCGACCTTTACGCTGAGCAAGGTCGGGCCTGGTGCCGTCACGGCCGGCGATATCGCCGTCGACCACACGGCTGAAGTCGCGAACCCGGAGCTCGTGATCGCAAACCTGACCGGTAAGAGCGAACTCAGCATGTCGCTGACAGTGCGTCGTGGCCGCGGCTACGAGCCGGCCAGCGTGCGCGAGGCCGCCGGGGGGGAAGAGCGTCCAATCGGCAAGCTTCCGCTTGATGCAACCTTTAGTCCGGTGCTGCGCGTGGCGATCGATGTCGAGGCGGCCCGTGTCGAGCAGCGTACCGATCTCGATCGTCTGGTCATCGACATCGAGACCGATGGGACGCTGGATGCGAAAGACGCTGTACAGCGTGCGGCGACGATTTTACGCGATCAGCTTGGCAGCTTCGTCGATCTCGATCAATCTGGTCCCACTGACGGGCTGAGTGATGAGCGCCCGACCGAGCCGGCTTATGACCCGATCCTGGTGCGGCCAGTCGATGAGCTTGAGCTGACGGTGCGTTCTGCGAATTGTCTCAAGGCGGAGAACATCTACCTGATTGGTGATCTGATTCAGCGGACCGAGGTGGAGCTGCTGAAGACGCCTAACCTGGGTAAGAAGTCGCTCACTGAGATCAAGGATGTGCTGGCAACACGGGGCTTGTCTCTCGGCATGCGCCTCGAAAACTGGCCACCCGAGAACATCGAAGAGTTGATGGTCAAGTAGCCACCGGCGAAGAACGACCGGAACAGTACCGATCGGAACAGAACAATGCGACATCAAAAATCTGGAAGAAAACTCAACCGAAACAGTGCCCACCGCGAGGCCATGTTTCGCAATATGGCGGGCTCGCTGTTCCGTCATGAGCTGATCAAGACCACCCTACCCAAGGCCAAGGAGCTGCGTCGCGTCGCTGAGCCTCTGATCACCTTGGCGAAGGAAGACTCAGTGCATCATCGCCGTCTTGCCTTCGCGCGATTGCGCGACAAAGAGGCCGTGGGCAAGCTCTTTACCGAGCTCGGTCCGCGCTATAGCGAGCGTCCGGGTGGCTACCTGCGCATTCTGAAATGCGGCTTCCGTGCCGGCGATGCGGCACCCATGGCCTATGTCGAACTCGTCGACCGTCCGGCCGATGAGGGCATAGTCGAAGACAACGATTGAGTCGCGACGATGACGGCGGTGCACTGATGTGCCTGTCTTGCGAGACCAAGGCCGGGCTTGACCCGGCCTTTTGCGTTTCGAGGCCGGTCTAATGGCCCAGCCCTGCGCTCGAATTGCCCTGTTGAGCGACTTCGGGGATGGCCCCTACGTCGGTCAAATGCGGCTGCGACTGACTCAGCTAGCACCGCACATCCCTGCCGTCACGCTGATCTCCGATTTGCCGTCCTATCGTCCAGACTTGGCTGCCTATCTGCTGCCCGGCCTGCAGTCTGGGATGCCGAGCGAGACCCTCTATTGCTGTGTTGTCGATCCTGGGGTTGGCACAAGCCGGGAGGTCATCATTGCTCGGTGCGGTGCGGACTGGTGGCTGGGGCCGGATAACGGGTTGCTGATGCCTTTGCTGCAGCACCAAGTTGACCTAGACGTCTATCGGCTCAGATGGCGCCCTCAGCAGCTCTCGGCGAGTTTTCATGGACGGGATCTGTTTGTGCCCGTGGCCGCGCGTTTGGTGAAAGGGGAGCTACCCGAGTCAGAGCCCATCGCGCTTGCTCAACTGGTCGGGGCCGATTGGTCAGAGGAGCGCGCCTGCGTTTGCTATATCGATGCCTTCGGCAACCTGATGACCGGTCTGCAGGCAGAGGGTCTGTCGGCGGGTACCGAGCTGCTTGCCGCTGGCCGCCAGTTGAAGGCCGCTCGCACCTTTGCCGATGTCGCGGTGGGCGAGGCCTTCTGGTATCGCAATGCCTTTGGTCTGGTCGAGCTGGCCGTGAATCAGGGCCGCGCCGATGCCACCTTGGGATTAGGGCTAGGCGCGCCGATCGCGTTGCGCCAAGGGGGCTCGCGGCCTTGAATTCGTCGTCGCGGCCTCATCTATCCAGAGACGGGATCGATCTGTGCCCGAACGAGCATGAGAGGATCAGCGCCTTGTATCCAACGATTGAGCCCTTCGCCGTTGATTGCCTGGCCGTCGGTCGGGGTCACCAGCTCTATCTGGAGCAGTCCGGCAACCCGGAAGGCATCCCGGCGGTGTTTCTGCACGGTGGGCCTGGGGCCGGTTGCGGCCCCTCGCATCGGCGCTTCTTCGATCCCGATCGCTATCGCATCATTCTCTTCGATCAACGCGGCTGCGGACGCTCAACGCCGCATGCGAGCATCGATTACAACAGCACCTGGGATCTGGTCGAGGACATGGAACGGATACGCGCGCATCTCGGCATCGACCGCTGGCTGGTCTTTGGTGGCTCCTGGGGCTCGACGCTGGCCTTGGCTTATGCGGAGTCTCATCCAGAGCGCGTGAGCGCCTTGGTGCTGCGGGGGATCTTCCTCTGTCGCCCGGATGAAATCGCTTGGTTTTACCAGCAGGGCGCGAGCTGGATCTTTCCTGACTATTGGCATGATTTTCTGGCGCAGATTCCAGAGGCCGAGCAGGGCGATCTCCTGCATGCCTATCATCGCCGTCTGACCGGAACCGATCTGTTGACACAGCTTGCCGCGGCCAAGGCCTGGTCGATTTGGGAGGGCCGCTGCGCAACCCTGCTGCCAGACCCAGACATTCGTCGCAGCTTCAGCGACGAACGCCTTGCGCTCAGTCTGGCGCGGATCGAATGCCACTATTTTGTCCATCAGGCCTTTTTGCGACCGAATCAGCTACTGGAGGATGCCTCGCGGCTCGCCGAGATTCCGGGTGTCATCGTGCATGGACGCTATGATCTGATCTGCCCGCTGCGCTCTGCGTGGGAACTGGCTGCGGCTTGGCCGCAGGCCTCGCTTGAGGTCATCGCTGATGCCGGCCATGCGGCCTTCGAGCCCGGTATCGTCCGGGCGCTCGTCGCAGCAACCGACCAGATGGCCTCCGCGTTGAAGACGGGCGGGCGCTCGGCGCGACTGAGTGCAGAACAGGTGCGATGATCGGTTTGTTGCAACGGGTGCGCTCGGCACGGGTCGAGGTCGAGGGCGAAGTAATCGGCGCGATCGATCAGGGCTTGTTAGTGCTGACCGCGGTGCAAAAGGGCGACGACGAGGCGCGCGCGAATCGGTTACTGGAGCGTCTGCTGAGCTATCGGGTGTTTGCCGACGACAGCGGGCGCATGAATCGCAGCCTCGTCGATGTGGCGGGTGGCTTGCTGCTGGTGCCGCAGTTCACGCTGGCTGCCGACACCAAGAAGGGCCGGCGCGCGAGCTTCACCAGTGCCGCCGCGCCCGCCGAGGGCGAGCGCTTGTTCCACCTGCTGCTCGAGCGCGCGCATCAATGCCATCGCCCGGTCGCCAGCGGACGCTTTGGCGCCGATATGCAGGTCAGCCTGACCAACGATGGGCCGGTGACCTTCTGGCTGGAATCCTGAGTGCTGTCTATACTCTGCGCTCATCACGACTGCGCCTGTCTACTCAACAAGATCCCACAACTTCAGATCCCATCAGTTCATCATGGCCGTTGACACCTTCGAACATCGCATTGCTGAACTTGAGCGCAAGACGCTCGAGACCCAGGTCCGCGTGAAGCTCGATCTCGATGGCGTTGGCCGTTCAGAGTTGAATACCGGCGTCCCCTTCCTCGAGCACATGCTCGACCAGATCGCGCGCCATGGGTTGATCGATCTCGAGGTGCAGGCTGAGGGCGATCTGCAGATCGATGCCCATCATACGGTTGAGGATGTCGGTATTACGCTCGGTCAGGCGCTCGCGGCGGCCTTGGGTGACAAAGCCGGCATCCGCCGCTATGGCCATGCCTATGTGCCCCTGGATGAGGCCTTGTCGCGGGTTGTCGTCGACCTCTCCGGGCGGCCCATGCTCACCTATGAGGTGCCCTATACCCGATCCTTGATCGGCGGTTTCGATGTCGATCTGCTGCGCGAGTTCTTTCAAGGCATGGTCAATCATGCCGCGATGACACTGCAGATAGACAACCTGCGTGGGATCAATGCCCATCATCAGGCCGAGACGGTCTTCAAGGCGTTTGGCCGTGCGCTGCGGATGGCGGTTGAGCCCGATGCGCGCATGGCGGGCCTGCTGCCCTCGACCAAGGGTAGCCTCTAGCATCGGGGGTACTGGCCCTGCGTCGAACGCTGGGTTCGGACGACCTGACTCAGCCGGGTTGATCTAAATCCGGTTTGCTGGCATTGGTCGCGCTCTTCTCCATCACATATCCATCCACATGCCTATCAATCGCCCGCTGGAGGGCCTTCAATGCAGCTGATTCCCGCTATCGACCTCAAGGATGGCCGCTGTGTGCGTTTGCGACAGGGGCGGATGGATGACGAAACGGTGTTTTCTGATGATCCCGTCGAGGTCGCCGGGCGATGGGTTGGGGCAGGAGCGAAACGCTTGCACTTGGTGGATCTAAATGGCGCCTTCGCTGGCGAGCCGGTCAACGGCGATGCGATCCGCGCTATCGCGGCCGCCTTCCCCGGTCTGCCAATCCAGGTCGGCGGTGGCATCCGCGACGAACAGACCATCGGTGCTTACCTCGAGGCCGGGGTGCACTGGTGCATCATCGGCACCCAGGCCGTGAAGGAGCCTGGGCTCGTGGCTCGTGCCTGCACCCGCTTTCCAGGGCATATCATCGTGGGGCTGGATGCAAAGGACGGTCAGGTCGCGATCAATGGCTGGGCTGAGGTGACCGAGCACCGTGTTGAGACCTTATCGCAGCGTTTTGAGAACGATGGCGTCGAGGCCATCGTTTACACGGATATCGGCCGCGACGGCATGTTGACTGGACCGAACATCGAAGCCACTCGGTCCCTCGCTGACGCGATTCGTATCCCCGTCATTGCCTCGGGTGGCATCACCGATCTCGACGATCTGCGCGCCTTGGCGGCAGTGGCTGAGCCGGGCATCATCGGTGCGATTACCGGTCGCGCCATCTACGAAGGCACGCTTGACTTTGCCGAAGGGCAGCGGGTGGCGGCAGGCACAGGCAAGGCCTAAATGCTGAACCAAACGCTTCTCGCTGATCCGCCGGATAACGCCTTTACAAGGGCAAAGCAAGGGGGGATAAACGCTTGTCCGATATTCTGAATCGACTCTCTGAGGTGCTTGAGACGCGCAAGGGTGCCGATCCCAGCACCTCCTATGTGGCCAAGCTCTATGACAAGGGTCTAGACGCCATCCTGAAAAAGATTGGCGAGGAGGCGACTGAAACGGTCATGGCCGCCAAGGATGGTGACCCGGAGAAGCTGGTCTACGAACTTGCAGACCTCTGGTTCCATTCGCTGGTGTTGATGGCCGATCAGGGGCTGCACCCAGATGCGGTGCTTGCCGAGCTGGATCGGCGCTTTGGACTCTCGGGACTGACCGAGAAGGCCTCACGGACTCCCCAGTAAGCGTTGCGATCTATGCACCGCTGCTTGGCCATGCGGTATAGTCGCTGGTTGAGGCTGCAGGGCGGCATCGGATTGACGCGGTGACTGCCGGAAGCTGTGGATAACGAACATTTCGGTTGCCCGCTTGGGTGACATCAAGGCTTGTGCTGGAGGTTTCGATGGGTGTCGGTGGAATCGGTATTTGGCAACTCTTAATCATTCTTTTGATCGTGGTGCTGCTGTTTGGCACCAAGCGATTGAAGAGTATTGGCTCCGATCTCGGCAACGCGGTCAAAGGGTTTCGCTCCGCGATGAGCGAGCCCGAGAAGGCGGATGCTGACGACGAAGACCCGAAACGACTCGACGCGGCCAAGTCTGAGCAAGCCTCAAGCGCGACCGACTCGACCTCTAATGCGGTCTCGGGCAAGTCGGCGGACAAGACCCAGGTCTGAAGACCCGCGGCGGGCTGAGCAATCGAGCGCTTGAATTAGGTTAGAGCAGGGCAGATCAGATGTTCGATGTGGGTGCGTTAGAGCTGCTGGTCATCAGCGTGGTCGCGTTGATCGTGGTCGGCCCTGAGCGGCTGCCGAAGCTGGCACGTACCGCTGGTCTCTGGGTTGGGCGAGCGCGGCGAGCCTTCTCGTCGGTCAAATCAGAGATCGACCGCGAGATCAAGGCGGACGAGCTCAAAGAGATCCTGCGCAAGCAGGCCGAGAGCCGACCCTTGGAGGCCATCCTCGAAGAGGCGGTGACGGGGCGATCGGCCTCAAAGGCGAGCGCACCGGGCGGCTCGAGAGTCTCGGCTGCGGGATCAGCACCAGAGGCTGGCTCAAGCGCAGGCTCGGAGACTGGATCAAACAACAGCGGTCCCGACAGAGGCCCGGACAAGCGGTCGGCAGCAGCCGAAACACCTCAGGAACGCTCATGAGCTGCCTCGGATGACGTTGCCTCGGATGACCTCTTCCGCCTCTCAAAAAAGCGCTAAACGGCAGGCTGCGTCGGGGTCCGCGGACCTTGGCCCCGAGGGCTTGGGTGGTGAACAGCCGTTCATCTCGCATCTGATCGAGCTGCGTGACCGCTTGATTCGGATGCTCATCGCGATCGCGCTGGTGTTCCTCCTGTTGTTCCCATTCGCGAATGACATCTACACCTTTGTTGCCGAGCCGATCCGCGCGCAACTGCCGGTCGGCTCACAGATGATCGCGACGCAGGTTGCCTCGCCCTTCCTGACGCCATTCAAGCTGACCTTGGTCGTGGCGATCTTCATCGCCATGCCCTATCTGCTGTTTCAGTTTTGGGGGTTTGTCGCCCCGGGACTCTACAGCCACGAGAAGCGGCTCGCGTTGCCGCTCGTTGGTTCCAGCATTGTGCTGTTCTACCTCGGGATGCTCTTTGCGTACTACGCAGTGTTTCCGTTGGTGTTTGGGTTCTTCTCGGCGGTGACCCCCGAGGGCGTCGCGCAGATGCCCGATATCGCCTTCTATCTCGAGTTCGTGCTGAAGTTGTTTTTTGCCTTTGGCATCGCCTTCGAGATCCCCATTGCGACCATTTTGCTGGTGGCGATTGGCGCGACCACCCCTGAAGCGCTGAAGCAAAAGCGCCCTTATGTGATTGTTGGCGTCTTCGTCGCTGGCATGTTGCTCACGCCGCCGGATGTGATCAGCCAGACGCTTTTGGCACTGCCGATGTGGCTGCTGTTTGAGGCGGGCATCTTCTTCTCGCGGTTCGTCAAACCGAGCACTGATGAAGATGAGGACCCTGGCTCGCCTGATGGCGGACCAAAGGGCGCGCCAGCTGCAGGTGCTGCAGATGCTGCAGTGCGGTCTCCAGAACCCGATCATCTCTCGAGCGACAACGCGTCGACGATAGTCGGCGATGAGATCGATGGCGGCGACCGCAACGAGCCCGGTCGTTATCGTCCGATGACGGATGAGGAGATGGAGGCCGAGCTTGATGCGATCGAGGCGCAGGAGCTTGAGGACTTGGATTCCAATGCCAAACCGGCGCTCAGCCCGATCGATGAGATTGCGGCTGCGGATGCCGATACCGACCTGATCGAAGCCCTGATCCGCAAAGCAAACCAGCTTCGGGCGTCGGGCAATGTTGGCCATGCCAAGCAGCTTTTATACCGGGTGCTTGAGGAGGGCAATGCCGATCAGCGCGTGGTCGCCCGCAACATCCTCGTTGATCTGGACCGGTGAGCGATCCCTTAGCCGAGTCGTTGGCACGCGTTCCGACCGGGCGCGGCGGCCAAAATCGTCTCAAGCAGTTGCGGGCCTTCTGCCATGCTGCCCGTGTCGGCAGCATCAGCGGAGCTGCAGAACGGGTCTCGCTGAGTCAGCCCACCGTCTCGTTGCAGATTCAATCGCTCGAGCGCGAGCTGGACACCATCCTGTTCGAGCGCCGCGGCCCGAAGATCCAGCTCACCCCCGAGGGCGCGTTGCTGTTCGAGCTGGCACAGCCGCTGGTACAGGGTATCGATGGGCTGCAGGAGACCTTCGCAGCCCAGTGCGGGCGGCTTGATCGGGGACGGCTTGACATCGCCGCGGGTGAATCGACCATCCTCTATATCTTGCCAGGCCCTATCCAGTGCTTTGCTGAGCAGTATCCGGGCATCGAGCTGCAGCTCCACAATGTCACCGGCCGTGATGGCCTGGCGATGGTGCGCGCCGATCAGGTGGATTTGGCCGTTGGCTCGATGCTCGAGGTGCCGGACGATATCCGTTACATCCCCATCGTGACCTACCGGCCGATGCTGATCACGCCTGTGGGCCATCCACTGGCGGAGAAGCCCAAGATTTCCTTGCAGGATATCGCCGAGCATGGGCTGATCCTGCCGCCGAGGCATCTCAGCACTTGGCGGCTTGTCGATTTGGTGTTCCGCCAGCAGGGGTTGAGCTATCAGGTGCGGCTCGAGGCTGGCGGCTGGGAGGTGATCAAGAAGTATGTCGCGCTTGGCCTGGGTATCTCGATCGTCACTGAGGTCTGTCTGACCAGCGAGGAGTCACTCGCGCGCCGGCCCTTGGATGCCTATTTTCCAGCGCGCAGTTACGGGCTAGTGCTCAGACGGGGCAAATTCATGTCCGCCAGCAGCAAGCGATTCCAGGCGCTGATGACCGAGCTGTTTTTGGCGAATGGCGAGCGTCCTGTCCAGCCGCCAGCCGCTGGCGACGACTCCTTCGAAGACGGGCTGCTCGGCTGAACCGATCAACCGATCAACCAATAAAACGCGGATGATGCAGTTGGGCGCAGATAAAGAGTGGTCAACATCAAGCCTTGACTAGAGTCTCGAGAGACTCATTGGCTCTGCGCTCCAACAGCGAGCGCTAGACCCGTGTTTGTATTCGAGCCCGGTCATTCTGCCATCCTGGCTCCCTGTTTCGGTACGACGTCAACACTATGAGTATTAAATCCGACCGCTGGATTCGCCGCATGGCGAGCGAGCAGGGCATGATCGAACCCTACATCCCCGGTCAAGTGCGGGAGTCGGAAGGCGGCGGCCGCGTCATCTCCTACGGCACCTCGAGCTACGGCTACGATATCCGCTGTGCCGATGAGTTCAAGATCTTCACCAATATCAACTCGGCCATCGTCGATCCAAAGAACTTCGACTCTTCGAGTTTCGTTGATCTCAAAGCTGATGTTTGCATCATTCCACCGAATTCATTCGCGCTTGCCAGAACCGTCGAATACTTCCGTATCCCACGCAATGTGCTGACGATTTGTCTTGGTAAAAGCACCTATGCCCGTTGCTTTCGCGCCGATACGCGCGTTGCGCTGCTCGACGGTTCGACACCCACCTTGGAGGAGATGGCCCTGCGGGCCGAGCAGGGGGAGCTATTCTGGGGTTATAGCATTGGCCAATATGGACGCGTCATCGCGTCTTTGCTCGAGGCCCCGCGCTACATCGGGAGCGACTCACTGCTCGAGTTGACGTTGGATAACGGCGAGCAGATCCATTGCACGCCGGACCATGAATTCGTGCTTCGCGACGGGCGCATGCTTGCAGCTAACGAACTGCGTCCGAATGATTCACTGATGCCGCTCTATCGGCATCTTGCGCGAGGATACGAGATGGTCTATCAGCCATCCAGCGGCCATCTGTATCCAACCCATCGGCTTGCTGACGAATGGAATCTGCGCAATGGGCTTTACGAGGATGTGCCCTGGACGCACCGGCATCATAAGGACTTCGATCCTGATGAGCATCTCCATCCAGTTCCAGCGCTCACTGCATTACGTGGGGAAACAGGGTCAACGGCTGTTTATAACCACAAGATACAGCACATTCGCGAGATCAAGGGTGATCACGATGTTTACTGCTTGACCGTGCCGGAGGCAGGTAATTTTGCGCTCGCCGCCGGTGTTTTCGTCAGCAATTGCGGCATCATCGTCAATGTAACGCCGTTGGAGCCGGAGTGGGAAGGGCATGTGACACTCGAGTTCTCGAATACGACACCATTGCCGGCGAAGGTTTACGCGAATGAGGGGGTGGCGCAGATCCTATTTCTGGAGTCGGATGAGGTTTGCGAGACTTCTTATAAGGATCGCGGTGGAAAGTATCAGGGACAGCGCGGCGTGACCTTGCCGAAGCCCTGA